>NZ_JAMYQY010000009.1:0-277217 GCF_040321125.1 Mesorhizobium sp. M0518 | reverse complement strand
ACCACCATTTGGCCTTTCCGGCCGCCCCCCCCAAGCCCGTTAACCCTCTGGCACGCGCCCCCGCCCGGTGGGTTGCTCAACCGCCCGCGCCGGGCCCCTGCGCCAGGGCCGCGTAACCGTTCGGTCGCTTAGGCCGCGAACGCTCTGACCCTGACGCCGCTTGCCTCAAGCCGTCTCCTGACATGCGCGGCGATGGCGACGGCAGCCGGCGTGTCGCTGTGGACGCAGATCGAATCGATCGGCGTCCGCAGCATCTGCCCGGAAAGCGTCTCGATGGCGCCTTGCTTGACCATTCGGACGACCCGTTCGGCTGCCCTCTCGGCGTCGTGGATGACAGCGCCTTCCAGCTTGCGCGAAACAAGGAAGCCTTCCTCCGTATAGGCGCGGTCGGCGAATATCTCGGACCTGACCGTCAGCCCAGCGTCGCGCGCGATCCTGTCCTGGAAGCCGAGCGCAATGACCAGGCAGATCAGGCCGGGATCGACGGCCTTGACCGCGCGCGTCACCGCTTCGGCGACGCCACGATCGGTCTGGGTAAGATTGCCTAGCGCGCCATGCGCCTTCACATAGTGGATCGGGTGGCCGGCATAGGCGGAAAGCGCCTGCGCCGCGCCGATCTGGTAGGCGACCAGCCTTTCGATCTCATCCATGGAATGCGGAATGATGCGGCGTCCGAACCCCCACAGATCGGCGAAGCTCGGATGCGCGCCAACGGCAACGCCCTTGTCGCGCGCCATCGAGAAGGTGGCAGCCATGATCTCGGGGTCGCCGGCATGAAAGCCGCAGGCGACATTGGCGGAACTGACGATGTCGAGGATCGCCGCATCGTCGCCGAGCCTGTAGGCTCCAAAACCCTCGCCCATGTCGGAATTGATATCGACCTGCAATCCTTGGGCCGCCATGGCGCTTTCCTCAGTGGTTCGAACCATCGCCTTTGCTTCACACCAGCTCGTAGAGCGGCGTGCCGTAGCCGACGACCGCTCCGTCCTCGATCAGCGCCGCGCCCAGCACGCCGTCTACCGGCGCGAGCACGGCCTTCAGGCATGGGCCGACCTGCAGGACGCCGACCGTCTCGCCCTTGCGAACCACCTGGCCAGGGTCGGCAACCGGCCGACCGGTCGTTGGATGATCGAGACGGAACACGCCGACGCCGGGCGCGCGCACGCCTTTGAAGACCGTTTCGGCCTTCGGGGCTTCGGCCGCGGGTGTCGAGGGAACAACGGATTGCATGTGCAGGCGCAACGAAAAGCCGGCCTCCGACACTTCGATCTCGCCGATGCCGGCGCTAACACACCAGCCGGCCAGCCTTTCGAGCTCCTCAACCGTCATCGCCGCCTCGTCCCTGGAGCAGACCGCCTTCAATGAGACGTTCAAGATGATGGATATCGAAGCCGCCGGCGGCAAAGCCGGGCTCCTCCATCAGGAGGCCGTGGAGCGGCGCGTTGGTGGCGATGCCGACAGCCTCCATCTCGCCCAGCGCGCCGCTCATGCGCCGGATCGCCTCGGCCCGCGTCGCGCCATGCGCCAGCAGCTTGGCCACCAGGGAATCGTAGTGCGGCGGCACGGTGTAACCGGAGTAGAGATGCGATTCGACGCGGATTCCCGGGCCGCCGGGCGGCGTCCAGCGCTCGACCCGGCCCGGATGCGGGCGAAAGCTGTAGGGATCTTCAGCGTTGATGCGGCATTCGACGGCGTGGCCCTGGATGCGGATGTCTTCCTGGCTGAACGACAGGGCTTCGCCCCGGGCGATGCGGATCTGCTCGCGCACGATATCGATGCCGGTGACAAGTTCCGTGACGGGATGCTCCACCTGCACGCGGGTGTTCATCTCGATGAAAGAGAAGCGCCCGTCCTCGTAGAGGAATTCGAACGTGCCCGCGCCTGTATAGCCGATGGTTAGGCATGCGTGGGCACACAGCTCGCCGATCTCGGCAATCGCCTCGCGGGCGATGCCGGGCGCCGGCGCCTCCTCAATGATCTTCTGGTGGCGGCGCTGCATGGAGCAATCCCGCTCGCCTAACCACACCGCCTTGCCATGCTTGTCCGCCAGAATCTGAATCTCGATATGGCGCGGGTGCTCAAGGAATTTCTCCAGATAGACTTGCGGGTTGCCGAAGGCCCGGTCCGCCTCTTTCACCGCCATCGAAACGGCTTCCAACAGAGCGCGCTGCTCGCGCACGATGCGCATGCCGCGCCCGCCGCCGCCGCCCGCCGCCTTGACGATGACCGGATAGCCGATGGCCTCGGCAATGGCGCGCACTGCCTGCTCGTCCTGCGGCAGCGCCCCCTCCGACCCTGCAACGCAGGGAACGCCGGCAGCGATCATCGTGCGCTTGGCGGAGACCTTGTCGCCCAAGGTGCGGATCGCCGCGGCCGACGGCCCGATGAAGGCGAGGCCGGCATTTTCGACGGCCTCGGCGAAGGCGGCGTTTTCCGAGAGGAAACCATAGCCCGGATGGATCGCGCCCGCGCCGGTGAGTTGCGCGGCCGCGATGATCTCGGCGATATTGAGATAGCTCTCCGTCGCCGCAGCCGGCCCGATGCAGATCGCCCTGTCCGCCAGCGCGACATGGCGAAGGCTCGCGTCGGCTTCCGAGTGCGCTGCCACCGTCTTCAATCCGAGATCGCGGCAGGCGCGCAGGATGCGCAGCGCGATTTCACCGCGGTTGGCGATAAGGACGGTGTCGAACATCGCCGCTAGCCCAAATCTTCGAGAACGAACAGCACATCGCCGGACTGCACGGCGGCATGGTCGTCCAACGCGATCTGGACGATCCGCCCAGCGCGATCGGATTCCACGACGTTGAACGTCTTCATGGCTTCGAGGACACCGACCTTCTGCCCTTCCACGACCACATCGCCAACCGAAGCGAGCGGCGGTTCGCCTTCGGTGCCGGAACGGTAGAACACGCCGGTCAGCGGCGCGCGGATCGAATGCCGCGCGATGGGCGGAGCTGTCGAAGCCGGATTTGTGAAGACGGCAGGGCCGGCGGCTGACCCCGACTGCGGCGAAGGCTGCGACGCGGATTGCGCCAGCACCCCCTGCCTGGACATGCGGATACGAACGCCATCGCGCTCGATCTCCAACTCGGCAATGGGCGAACGCGAGACAAATTCGATCAGCTTCTGGACGAAGTCGAGATCCATCGCCGGCCCTACCGCAGCGCTTCGACAGCCTCGGCGATACGCCCGATCGCTTTTTCGATCAGGTCCATCGACGTGGCTATGGAAATGCGGAAATGCGGCGACAGGCCGTAGGCAGAGCCCTGCACCACCGCGACCCGCGCCTGATCGAGCAGGTAAAGCGAGAAGTCGTCGTCGCTGCCGATAGGAGTGCCGTCCGGGCGGCGACGACCGATCAGGGCCGAGCAATTGGGATAGAGATAGAAGGCGCCCTCGGGCGTCCGGCAGGTGAGACCGGGAATCGCGCGCAGCAGATCCAAAGCGCGGTCGCGCCGTGCCTGGAATTCAAGCGCCCGAGGGCGAAGAAAGTCCTGAGGACCTTCCAGTGCGGCAATGGTCGCGGCCTGCGAGATGGACGACGGGTTGGACGTGCTTTGGCTCTGCACGGTCGCCATGGCGCGGATCAGCGGTTCCGGCCCGCCGGCATAGCCGATCCGCCAGCCGGTCATGGCATAGGCCTTCGACACCCCGTTCACTGTCAGCGTACGGTCCTTCAGCCTCGGCTCGACGCCGGCGATGGTATGGAAGGTTCGTCCATCGAACAGGATATGCTCGTAGATGTCGTCGGTCAGAACGTGCACATGCGGGTGATCGAGCAACACCCCCGCCAGCCCCGCAAGTTCGTCGCGGCTGTAGACGGCGCCTGTCGGGTTGGAAGGCGTGTTGAGCAGCAGCCATTTGGTGCGCCCGGTGATCGCGGCTCGCAGGGCTTGCGGTGTCAGTTTGAAGCCCTGCGGCTCCGTGCAGGGAACGACCACGGGCTTGCCTTCGCCGAGCAGGACGATGTCGGTGTAGGAAACCCAATAGGGCGCTGGGACAACCACCTCGTCGCCGGGGGCCAGCGTTGCCAGCAGGGCGTTGTAGATGATCTGCTTGGCGCCGCCCGCGACACTGATTTGCGAAGGCTTGTAATCGAGGCCGTTCTCGCGCCTGAATTTTCCGGCCACCGCCTTCTTCAGCGCGGCGGTGCCGTCGACCGCCGTATAGCGCGTCTCCCCCCTGCGCATCGCCTCGTAGGCCGCCTCGACGATGTGCGGTGGCGTTGGAAAATCCGGCTCGCCGGCGCTCAGGCTGATGACGTCGATGCCGGCCGAACGCATTTCGATTGCCCGCGCGGTGACCGCCATGCTGGGGCTTGGCTTGATGACGTCGAGACGGGGAGCGATGAGGCCCACGGGAAATCCTCGGCATGGCTGCCGCGACGTTGCCGGGCAGGTGATATCTGTTACAAATTGGATAATGTATTCTGTTTTTCACGTCAAACCTCTTTTTCTGCATCGAAGACCGGGTTATGTCTCGTTTTGGACGTGGACCGATAGAGGAAGATATCCAATCCTTGTCGCCGCGGATGATATTCGAGATAGGGAACGCGATTGGTATGGGCACAAACTATGATGTGGTGATCGTCGGCGGCGGCGTTGTCGGCAGCTCGATCGCCTACTTTCTGTCAGCCAATCCGGATTTCGATGGCAGGATCGCGGTGATCGAGCGGGACCCGTACTACACGGCGTCCTCGTCTTCCTTGTCGACCAGCGCCATCCGCCAGCAGTTCGGCACGGCGCCCAACATTGCCATGTCGAAGTTCAGCATCGACTTCCTGCGCCAGGTAAAGACGCGGCTTGCCATCGGCGACGAGTTGGCCGACATCGGCCTGCATGAGCCCGGCTACCTCGTGCTGGCGACACCCGAGCGGGCCGACGCGCAGCGTGCCAAGAACCGCGTTCAGCGCGGCATGGGCGTCGACGCCGAACTGATCGAGCAGGCCGATCTGGCGCGACGCTTCCCATGGCTCAACACGGACGATCTCGCCCTTGGCTCGCTCGGCCTTGGCAGCGAAGGCTGGTTCGACGGCCCCGGCCTGATGCAGGCATTCCGCCGCAAGGCACGCACGCAGGGCGTGGACTATCTTGCCGCGACCGTGACCGGACTGACCATGGCGTCTCCCGGCAAGGTTGGCGAAGTGGTTCTGGACAATGGCGACCGGCTTGCCGCCGGCACGGTGATCAACGCGGCCGGGCCATGGAGCGCGGGCATTGCCAGGATGGCCGGCGCCGACCTACCGGTCGTCCCGAGCAAGCGATGCGTCTTCGTCTTCGAAACACCGGCAAGGATCGAGAACTGCCCCTTCATCTTCGACACAAGCGGCCTCTGGCTGCGGCCGGAAGGTCAGCTCTTCCTGTGCGGTATTCCACCGGTACGCGAGAACGACCCGGACGATTTCGGCCTGGATGTGGACTACGACCTGTTCGACGAGTTGATCTGGCCAGCACTCGCCTATCGTGTGCCAGGCTTCGAACAATTGCGCATGCTGCGCGCCTGGGCGGGGCTCTACGAGTACAACACCTTCGACCACAGCGGCATCATCGGCCGGCATCCCGAGATCTCGAACTTCGTCCTGGCCACCGGCTTCAGCGGCCACGGCATGATGCACGCGGCGGCGACCGGGTCGGGCGTCAGCGACCTCATTGCCTACGGCGAGTACCGATCTGTCGACCTCTCGGCCTTCCGCTACGAACGGATCGCTGGCAATCAGCCTATCGAGGAACATGTCTACTGAAGCGAAACGGGCGACATGGCATCGCAGTGACAACGGTGCTATGCGTCCACTTCTTCAATCAAAACGGCGCCAGTCAACAAACACGGCGGCCGCCTCAGGCTGATTCATGCTCGTACAGAAGAAAACCATCTCGACCCAGGTCGCCGATGCCATCAGGCAGAAGATCCTGATCGGCGAATACGAGGCCAACTTTCAGCTGCGGCAGGAGCATCTGGCCACCGAGTTCGGCGTCAGCCGAATTCCGGTGCGAGAGGCGCTGCATCAGCTTCATTCGGAAGGCTTCGTCACGCTGGTTTCCCACAAGGGCGCCGTCGTTACCTCCATTTCCCTGGACGAGATTCTCGAGCTCTACGAATTGCGAGCCCGGATCGAAACATGGCTGCTAGCCCTGGCCATTCCAAGGATGACGGAGGCAGACCTCGCGCTGGCCCGCGAGCGCGCAAAGCAGCACCAGGAGCAGGGCAAGACAGGCGAGTACTCGAACCAGCTCAACTGGAACTTCCACGCCGCGCTCTACGCGCCGTCCGGCCGCAAGGCGACGATCGAACTGGTCGGGCGCATCTACCAGCAGCTGGAACGCTACACGCGCATGATGGTGACGCTCACCGAAATCCAGGCCCAGTCCGACCGCGACCACTGGCAGCTCATCGACCTGTGCGAAGCCAAGGATACGCTGCGCGCCGTCGGCCTTTTGGAAATGCATATCATCACCAGCGGCAAATTCCTGGTCGACCGGCTTGAGGAATTGCGGGGCAGCTGATCAGTCGCCCCGTCTCCTTGTCCAGCCCCAATCCTTCGCGCGAAGATCATTTGCCGGGCAGATTGGTCGCCCGGGTCAGCAGGATCACGCCTGCCTTGTCGGCTGTGTCGTAGTAGGTGAAGCCGGTGCGGTTTTCCCGGCGCCCGCGCATCAGCACGGCAAGTCCGTCGGTTTTCGCCTTGGTTTCGGCTGCGTCCGCATCACGAACCTCGAAGCCGATATGGAAGACACCTTCACCCTTGCTGTCGAGATGAATTCGCTGCGGTGAAGGATCGCCGTTCGGCTGGCACAGCTGCAGCTGAACGTTCGGCAAGTTGCAAATCCGATATTGCATCGCCTTGAAACCCTCGGGGCTTGGGACCTGCAGTTCTTCGTATTCAGCCAGCGGCGGATAGGGCTCCCATGGCCCGATGCCGATGGAGTCGTAGTAGGCCTGCGCCTTGTCGATATCGTGCACGACGATGCAGATGTGATGCAGCTTTTCGAAATTACCCATGTCGTCACTCCCCATTCTTCTCACTCCTTGATCGGGACCGTATAGTTCAGCACGCGGCGCCCCCCGTCGGGGTAGATCGTCTCGCCGGTGATGTAGGAAGCGTCGTCGCTGGCCAGGAACGCCACGACCGAGGCGATCTCGGCTGCCGTGCCGAGGCGCCCGAGCGGTGTACGCGAAAGGACCGCCCGTCTCATTTCTTCCGAATCGATGAATGTCCCGTCCATGACCATGTCCGTGGCGATGGTGCCCGGGCCGACACCGACCACACGGATGCCATGGGGAGCGAAGGCGACGGCCGCGGTGCTGGTGACCTGGTTCATGCCGCCCTTGGAGATCGCGTAGGTGGCGACACGCGGGTTGGCGAGGCCCGAATTGATCGACGACATGTTGATGATGACGCCGCCTCCACCTTGCGCGATCATCTGGCGGGCGGCCGCCTGGGTGCCCATGAACGCGCCCTTCAGATTGACGGCGAGAACCCTGTCGTAGTCCGCCTCTGTGATGTCGAGAAAGTCCTGGACCGGAGCGATGCCGGCATTGTTGACCATGATGTCGACACGGCCGAACTTCGCCACCGCCGCTGCAATCAGCCCATCGATCTGTTCCTTCTTGCTGACATCCGTAACGACCGCCAGGACGCTGTCGGTGGTGCCGATTTCAGCGGCACATTTTTCTAGCTCCACGGCATTGATGTCGCCGAGCACGAGCTTCGCGCCTTCGGCCAAAAAGCGTTCCGCGCAAGCGCGTCCGATGCCGCGCGCCGCGCCTGTGACAACCGCCACCTTGCCTGCCTGTCTCATGTCCAATCCTTCGATCATTTGTAAGTCGGCCACCGTCTCAAGGAGTATGGGCCGAGCTTGGCTACGGATGGGGATTCTCCCACCGAAGCCTAGCCTAGCGGATAACGAAGGGATTGGCGGTCTTGCCGGCGGTGTCTATCCACACCGTCTTGGTCTGCAGATAGGAATTGATGGCATCCTGCCCGCTTTCGCGCCCGATACCGCTCCTCTTGTAGCCGCCGAAGGGCGCCATGTAGGAGACGGCACGGTATGAATTGATCCAGACCATCCCCGCCTCCATTGCGGCCGCGCCGCGCAACGCCCGGCCCATGTCGCTGGTCCATATTCCTGCCGCCAGCCCGTAGGGGCTGTCATTGGCAATGGCGAAAGCCTCTTCCTCGTCGTCGAACGGAATGACCGAAAGGATCGGTCCGAACACCTCTTCGCGCGCGATCCGCATGGTGTTGTTCACGCCAGTGAAGATGGTGGGCTCGACGAACCAGCCCTCGGCCAATTCACCCGAGGCCGGCTTGCCGCCGCCCAGCACGCAAAGCGCACCCTCGCGGCGCGCGATGCCGAGATAGGACAGCACCTTCTCGCGCTGGGCTTGCGTGGTGATCGGCCCGACCTGCGTCTCTTGCAGCGCCGGATTGCCCAGTCGAGCGCTGGCCGCCAGCGTTATGACGCTCTCCACGAACCGGTCGTGGATTTTGCGATGCACCAGCAGCCGCGAACCCGCGATGCAGGTCTGGCCACTGGCGGCGAAGATGCCTGAGATCGCGCCGTTGACCGCGCCCTCGATATCGGCGTCGTCGAAGACGATGTTGGCCGATTTGCCGCCGAGCTCCAGCGTGACGACTTTTAGCTGTTCGGCAGCCGCTCGATAGACCGCGATCCCGCCAGGCTCACCACCGGTGAAGGCGATCTTGGCGACGTCGGGATGAGAGACGAGTGGCGCGCCGACATCAAGCGGCATGCCGGTAACGGTGTTGACCACGCCGGGCGGGAAGCCTGCCCGCGCAAACAGTTTCACGAACTCCAGCGTCGAGGCCGAGGCGTCTTCCGACGGCTTGATGACGACAGTGTTGCCTGCCGCCAGCAGCGGCGCGAGCTTCCATGTCAGGAGTAAAAGCGGCGAATTCCAGGGCACGATCGCTGCAATGACACCCAGCGGCTCGTGGCGGGTGAACGCGAACATGCCAGCCTTGTCGATCGGCAGCACCGCACCTTCGATCTTGTCGGCAAGACCGCCGAAATAGCGGAACCATTCCGGGATATAGCGCAGCTGTGCCGTCATTTCGGTGAGCAGCTTGCCATTGTCGCGCGTCTCGATGGCGGCAATGCGATCCGCGTTCTCCGCGATCAGCTCAGCCAGCCGCACGAGCAGCTTGCCGCGCGCGGTGGGCGTGATCCCGGCCCACTCCTTCGACCGGAAAGCAGCCTTGGCGGAGGCTACGGCGGCATCCACCTCGGCCTGTCCATCGCGCGGAATCAGCGCCCAGGGCCTGCCGGTGAACGGATCATGGCTCTCGAATGTATCGGCTGTCGATTGCAACCGACCGCCGACCGTGTTCTGGAAACTGACCAGCGCCATATCGGTCCTCAACAGGTGGTAAAGCCCAGATGGGCGCGAAAGCGGTTCTTGACCTCGACCGCGTCGCGCGGCGGCAGCGAGCGCGGCAGGTTCTCGGCGGTGATTTTCAGCACGAAAAGGCGCGGACCGTCGGCCGGATGCCGAAGCTCTTCACACAGCGTGTCGACCTCCTCCAGCGTACGCAGCTCGGCGGTCTTCAAAAAACCGCAAGCGGCCGCGACCTTGTCGAAACCAATGCCCTTGCCGGTATGGCTGGACTGCATGCCGGTCTCGCCGAAATGCTGATTGTCGAGCACGATCAGGTCGAGATTTTTCGGCCGCGCCACCGAGATCGTCGCCAGCGAACCGAACGCCATGAGCTGTTCGCCATCTCCGGTGATCACCATGACCCGCTTCTGCGGCTGGGCCTGGGCAAGCCCCAGGCCGATCAGCGCAGCACCGCCCATGGCGCCCCACAGATAATAGTTGTCGTTGCGGTCACCGGCAGCATGCACGTCGTAGCTCGGCGAGCCGAGACCGGTCACGACCAGGGCTCCGTCGCGGGCGTCAAGCAGCTTCTTCACCGCAACCCGGCGGTCCATCGTCGGTAAATTCATGTCGCTCACCACTTCTTCTTGCCGAGCAGCCGCTGCCCGATCAGCACGGCAATCTGCTGGTCGGCGTCGAAAGCCATCAAGGCTGCCTGCGCCACCGTCTCCACGAGATCGGGACCGGTCTCGGCGCGCAGCACCCTGAGGCCGATCGCCTTCAGCGAGGCCTCCGTCGCCTGCCCCATTGGCACCTGCCACGGATTGAACTCGGCCCACTCGCCTCGCATCGTCACCAGGACGAGCAGGGGAAAGCGCGCCTGCACGGGAAGCGACAGCATGTTGATGCAATTGCCGACGCCTGAGGATTGCATGAGCACGACGCTCCGCTTGCCGCCGAGCCAGGAGCCTGCGGCAATGGCGATGCCCTCCTCCTCCGTCGTCAGCACATTGGTGACAACCTCGGGATCCGTGCTGAAGCGCTCAATCAATGTGGTGTGGCCTGCGTCGGGCACGTAGGACATCTGGCTGATGCCGGCGGCCTTGAGCACGTCATAGACCGGATCCGGCCACTGCTTTTCAGACGCCGCCGGAGCGGCTGCAAGTGCTGCCGCTTGCGGATGTTTTGCTTCTATGCTCGCCGTCACCTTGGACCCCCGGGAATTTGGATTGGAACCAGGTTACCTCGGCTGTCCAATCTAATCTTCGTCCCTTTATTGTGATCAGATATAATGATATTCGATAGCTCATGGAGTTATCGCAGCTACGCACGCTCATCCACGTCGCCGAACTCGGCAGCCTCAGCAAGGCCGCCGACCGGCTGCACATTGCGCAGCCGGCGCTCAGCCGGCAGGTGCGCATGCTGGAGGAGGAATTGGGCTTTGCCCTTTTCCTGCGCCATGGACGCGGCATGGTGCTGTCTGAGCAGGGCAAGGAGGTGCTGGCGCACGCCATGCGCGTGATGGCCGAGATCGACGAGATCCGCGCCACGGCCACGCCCGCCGATGCGCCGCTAACCGGCGAAGTGGCCATCGGCCTGCCGCCCACCGTTGCCGACATTATTTCGCTACCGCTGGCGGCCGCCTTCGGCAAGGCCCATCCCAAGGCCAAGCTCAGGCTTGTCAGTGCCTACACCGGCTATCTGCTGGACTGGATGCACCGCGGCGAGGTGGACGTTGCGGTGCTCTACGACCCGCGCATGGCGCGTTCGCTGCGCTCGCGCCCGCTGCTCCTGGAAAACCTGTTCCTGATCGGACCGCCGGACGCGGGTTTTTCAACCGTGCGCGCCGTATCGTTCGCCTCGCTCGCGGGCAAGCGCCTGCTGCTGCCCAGCATCAAGCACGGGTTGCGCATCATCGTCGAACGCTGCGCCACGGATGCCGGCATCACGCTCGATGTCGGCATCGAAGCGGACTCATACTCCGCGCTGAAGGACCTAGTGCGCAACGGCCATGGCTGGACGATCCTGCCGCTCGCTCCTATCCATGCCGACGTGACCGCCGGGCTGCTCACCGCCGCGCCGTTGATCGATCCGGTGCCCGTGCGCCGCCTGATCCTTGCATACCCGGCGGACCGGCCTGCCTCGCGGCTGGCGCGGTTTGCCGGACAAGCGATCGAGGACATCGCCAAGGATCTTGTCGGGCGGGCCGTCTGGGTTGGCCAGCTTCTCGGTCCTCCGCCATAAGCATTTGAATTTCGTTATATCTGCTCACGCCTGCCTTGCATTGCGGATAGGGCGTCGAGGCGCGATAGTGAGGCCTGCAGCAAGACGAAAAGCCGGACAAACCTCATGGAACACTACCAGGACATTCGCGATGCCGTCGCCAGGTTGTGCGCGCGCTTTCCCGGAGAATACTGGCGCGCACTCGACAGGGACATGACCTACCCCGGTGAATTCGTCGCAGCGCTGACGCAGGCCGGTTGGCTCTCGATCCTGATCCCGGAGGCCTATGATGGCTCGGGCTTGCCGCTTTCGGCCGCCGCTGCCGTGCTGGAGGAAATCCAGCGCGCCGGCTGCAATGGTGGCGCCTGCCATGCCCAGATGTACACGATGGGCACGCTTGTTCGCCACGGCTCGGAAGCCCAGAAGCAGCGATATCTGCCGAAGGTCGCCACAGGAGAATTGCGCCTGCAGGCCTTCGGCGTCACGGAACCGAGCAGCGGCACCGACACCGGCGCGCTCAAGACTACTGCTCGCCTCGACGGCGATCATTTCGTGGTCAAGGGCCAGAAGATCTGGACCAGCCGTGCCGAGCATTCCGATCTGATGCTGCTGCTGGCGCGGACCACGCCGCTGAAGGACGGCATGAAAAAGACCGACGGCCTCTCCGTCCTCATCGTCGACATGCGCGAAGCCGTCGGCAACGGCCTCACAATCCGGCCGATCCGCACCATGATGAACCATGCCACCACGGAAGTCTTCTTCGACGATCTGCGCGTGCCGGTCGAAAACCTGATCGGCGAAGAGGGAAAGGGATTCCGCTACATCCTCTCGGGCATGAACGCCGAGCGTATCCTGATTGCCGCCGAGTGCATCGGCGATGCGAAATGGTTCATCGAAAAGGCCAGCACCTACGCAAAGGAGCGGCATGTGTTTGGCCGGGCAATCGGCCAGAACCAGGGCATCCAGTTCCCGATCGCAAGGGCCTACGCCAACATGCGCGCAGCTGAATTGATGGTGCGCCAGGCGCTGAGCCTCTACGAGGCCGGCAAGAACCCCGGCGCTGAAGCCAACATGGCCAAGATGCTGGCGGCCGACGCTTCGAACGAAGCCGCCAATGTCTGCATCCAGACTTATGGCGGGTTCGGTTTCGCTGAAGAATACGATGTCGAGCGCAAGTTCCGCGAGACGCGTCTCTATCAGGTCGCGCCGATCTCGACCAACCTCATCCTGTCATACCTTTCCGAGCACGTGCTTGGACTGCCGCGTTCCTACTAGGAGTCGTCCGTGAACGTCCTCATCGTCTACGCCCACCCGGAAGCAAAATCCTTCAACGGCGCCATGAAGGATCTCGCCGTGGAAACCCTGACCCGCGCCGGCCACGACGTGGTTGTCAGCGACCTCTATGCGATGGGCTTCAATCCTGTCGCAGGGCCGGGCGACATATCGGGCGAGCGCAACGATCCAGACTTCTTCAGCCTGCCGCGCGAGCAGACCGCCGCCTACGAGGCCGACGCACTCGCGGCCGACATAAACGCCGAGGTCGAAAAGGTGAAGCGGGCGGATTTCGTGCTGTTCCAGTTCCCGGTCTGGTGGTTCGGAATGCCTGCAATGCTCAAGGGCTGGGCCGATCGCGTCTTCGCGCGCGGTTTCGCCTATATGCCGGGCCGCAAATACGACACCGGCATGTTCAGGGGAAAGCTCGCCATGGTGGCCGCCACCACGGGCACGTCGGCCGACACCTACGCGCCCGATGGCATCGACGGCGACATCCTCACGGTGCTGTGGCCGATCCACAATGGTCTGCTGCGCTATTCCGGCTTCGACGTGCTGCCGCCCTTCGTCGCCTATATGCCGGGCCGTGTCGGCGACGATGGCCGCAAGGCCTATCTGGAAGCCTACCGCAAGAGGCTTGAGGACATTGATGGCACGCCGCATCTGTTCTTCCACGCAGCCGAGGACTACGGCAAGAACGAGCGGCTGAAGCCTGGTGTGCTGGCGCGCTCGGGAGTGCAGCGCAATGTCTGACGGCGCCCGCCCACTGGAGGGCCTGTTTGTCGTTTCGATCGAGCAGGCCGTCGCCGCTCCGCTCTGCACGGTCCGCCTTGCCGATGCCGGCGCACGCGTCGTGAAGATCGAGCGCCCGGAAGGCGAAACCGCGCGTCACTACGATTCCGCAGTGGAGGGCATGTCCGCTTACTTCGTCTGGCTCAACCGCGGCAAGGAGAGCGCGGTGCTCGACCTGAAGACCGAGCACGACCTGGCTCTCCTGCACCGGATGGTCGCGCGCGCCGACGTCCTCGTGCAGAATCTCGTGCCGGGCGCCATCGACAGGCTCGGCCTCTCGGCCGATACAATCGCGAAGGAGTTTCCTCGGCTGATAGCCATCAACATCGTTGGCTACGGGCAGGACACGCCCTACGCGGCCATGCGCGCCTACGACATGCTGGTGCAGGCCGAAAGCGGCATCTGCGCCGTTACCGGCACACCGGACACGCCGAGCAAGGTCGGGGTTTCCGCCGCCGACATCGCCACCGGCATGAATGCCCATGCAGCGATCCTCGAAGCCTTGCTCGCGCGCCAGAAGACTGGGCGCGGTCGCATTGTCGAGATTGCCATGTTCGACGCCATGGCCGATTGGATGACCGTGCCGCTGCTGCACTACGAATATGCGGGCCGTGAGACCCAGAGATATGGCCTGGCGCACGCTTCGATCTACCCCTATCGACCCTATGCCTGTCGGGATGGCAGCGTGGTCGTGTCCATCCAGCAGAACAATGAATGGAAGCGCTTCTGCACGCTCGTGCTGCAAAGGCAGGATCTGTTCGCCGACGAACGCTTCGCCACCAATGCCTGGCGGGTGGCCAATCGCACGGCACTCGACGCCGAGATCGAACCGATCTTCGCGGCAATCGACTGCGAAGTGGCTATAAACCGTCTCAACGAGGCGCAGATCGCCTGGGGCCGGGTGAGCGCAATGAACGACCTGCCGCACCACAAGGCGTTGCGCCGGACAGAGGTGGCGCTGCCGGACGGCAGGCGCATCTCCGTGCCGATGCCGGCAGGGCGGTCGGAGGGGTTCGCAACGGTCCCCAGCGTTCCCGCCCTTGGCGCCGATACGGACCGGATCCGGTCCGAATTCGCCGCCTGACGAGGACCTGATGAGCCTGGACATAACCACGCTGCAGGAATGGGTTGGACGCACACACACGGTCGAGGACATTGTCACCCCGCGCCTGCTGGCCAGCTTTGGCGCCACGCTTGGGGACCACGCGGCGCAGACTGCCGAGGGCGCGGCCCCGCCAGGACTGCACTGGTGCCTGACGCCGGACATTGCCGCCATGCGTGAACTCGGACCTGACGGGCACCCGGCCAAAGGCGGCTTCCTGCCACCGGTGCCGCTTCCGCGCCGCATGTGGGCTGCCAGCGACGTGCGTTTCATGGCGACGATCCGCTCCGGCGACCCCATCCGCCGCCGCTCGACATTGACCGCCATAGAGGAGAAGCATGGCCGCAGCGGCCCCCTCACCTTCGTCACGGTCCGGCACGACATTGCCAACGATTCCGGTCCGGTGATCGAGGAGGACCAGACCATCGTCTATCGCGCCGCCGAAGCTGCTGCGGCGACCCCTGCCCCGCCGGCCAATTCGCCCCTGGCCGCATCGCACGAGCGCACGATCAACGTCGATCCCGTGCTGCTCTTTCGATATTCCGCGCTGACGTTCAACGGGCACCGCATCCACTATGACGCGCCCTACGCCACGACGGTCGAGCACTATTCCGGGCTCGTCATCCATGGCCCGTTGCAGGCGACGCTGCTGATGAACTTCGCCACCGCCATTGCCGGCACGTCGCCGCGCCGTTTCTCGTTCCGCGGCGTGCATCCCGCGACCGGCCCGCAGCGCCTGCTTTTGAGCGCAACATCCCGAGGCCAAGATGGCATGGCCCTCGAGGTACGGTCGGCCGACGGCCATGTGACGGTGAAGGCCACGGCGCAATGGTGAGCTTCGTCACGCCTGTGGTGCCGCTCTTCGTACCCGGCTCGCGGCCGGAGCGCTTTGCCAAGGCCGACAGCAGCGGCGCGGATGCGGTCATTCTCGACCTCGAGGATGCCGTCGCCCCTGGCGACAAGGAGCGCGCCCGGGAAGCAGTCGTTGCCCATGCAGCCGTGCTGACATCCGCGGTCGTGGTTCGCATCAACGCCGTCGGCACACCCTGGCACGAAGTGGATATCGATGCCGTGCGGCGCCTCGACGGCGTCTCCGTCATGCTGCCCAAGGCCGAGCGGCCGGAAGACATTACTGATATGACCAGGCACATGGCACGCAGCGTTTCCGTCATCGCGCTGGTCGAGAGTGCTGTCGGCCTTGCCAATCTGCCGGACATATTGGCCACGCCCGGCGTCGTTGCCGTCGCCTTCGGCTCGGTCGACTTCTCGCTCGATCTCGGTTGCGCGCATGATCGGCTGATCCTGCTTGCGGCTCGCAGCGAAATCGTCTGGCGCTCGCGCGCCGCTGGCCGGGCCGCGCCGATCGACGGCGTAACGACCGACCTGAGCAATCCTGAAATCACGGAGGATGACGCCCGCCACGCCATGAAGATGGGTTTTGGCGGCAAGATGGCCATCCATCCGAGGCAGATCGAGCCGATTCGCAATGGCTTTCGCCCGAGCGAAAATGACATCACATGGGCACGCGACATCATTGGCGCGGCCTCATCAGGCGAAGCCAGCCAGGTGAACGGCGAGATGGTGGATCGGCCGGTCATCGAACGTGCAAGGCAGGTCCTGCGCCGGGCCGCTTTGGTCTAAAGGGCATGCCAGAGGAGGAGCAACAGATGAGCACGGACACCGCCGATTGGCCGACCGCCAGGCTCTGCTCGTTCATCGCCGAACTCGACTTCGAACAGATCCCGCCGCGCGTCGTTCATTTCGCGAAAGGACTGATGATCGACTGGCTCGGCTCGGCGCTGGCCGGCAAGGGTGCGCACCAGGTCGAGATCATCGACGGCTTTGCGCGTGCCATGGGGCCGGCGGACGGCCCAAGCACCATCATCCCGACGCGGCGGCGCACAAGCCCCTATTTCGCGGCGATGGTCAATGCGGCGGCCTCCCATATCGTGGAACAGGACGACGTTCACAACGGCTCGGTCTTTCACCCGGCGGCCGTGATCTTTCCGGCGGTCCTGGCGGTTGCCGAGGCTGAGGGGAAGACCGGCCGCGACGTCCTGACTGCCTGCATCGCCGGCTATGAAGTGGGCATCCGCGTAGGAGAATTCCTCGGACGCTCGCACTACGAGATATTCCACACCACCGGCACCGCTGGCGCTGTCGCCGCGGCCGCGGCGGTCGGCAGATTGATCGGACTGGACGCAGCCGGTCTCAACCATGCTCTCGGCTCCGCCGGCACCCAGGCGGCAGGGCTCTGGGAATTCTTGCGCGATGCCGCCGATTCCAAGCAGCTTCATACGGCGCGAGCCGCCGCCAACGGCCTGTTTTCTGCCTATCTGGCACGCGATGGCTTCAAGGGGGCCGCGCAGATCCTCGAAGGGAAAAAGGGCATGGCTTCAGGCATGTCCAGCGACGCCGATCCGGCCCGCCTGACGGACGGCCTCGGCAGCCGTTGGGCAACCGAGGAGACCTCCTTCAAATGGCACGCCGCCTGCCGGCACACCCATCCGGCCGCTGATGCGCTGCAGCTTCTCATGCGCGGCGAGGGGCTCGGTCCGGACGACATCGCTGATGTGGTAACCCATGTCCATCAGGGAGCCATCGATGTCCTGGGCGCGGTGGTCATTCCACAAACCGTCCACCAGGCGAAGTTCTCCATGGGCACAGTGTTGGGCCTCATCGCCGTCCATGGCGTCGCCGATCTCGACGCGTTCGAACACCAAGCACTTGCCGACACGCGCGTCGCCCGTTTCCGCGCCAAGGTGCGGATGGAGTTCGACGCCGAGATCGACAGACTTTATCCCAAGCAATGGGTCGGCAAGGTGAGCGTCATGACCATTGACGGCCGCAAACTCGATACCCGCGTCGACGAGCCCAAGGGCGACCCCGGCAACACGCTTGCGAAACAGGAACTGGAAGCCAAGGCCATACGCCTTGCCGAATTTCGAGGCGGCGCCACCGCCGACGAGATGCGCGCGTGTATAGCCCGCATCTGGAGACTCGATCAGCCCGGAAGCACGGCGCATATATTTGCTGAGAGTTAGCCCGCTATCGCGCCGAAGGACTGCATCCGCCCGAACGGATGGAGAATTGCCCGCGGCCGGTCGTGCTATGGGGCGTGCGCAGGAGCGACCGCAGTTGACTTCAGAGGCGATGTCAGCTTTCGGGAGATCACCCAGTGTCGAACGGCCGACTTGAAGCGCATTGCTGCCATTTGCGAAGATTGAACAAACGCTACTGAATTTGGGTCGTCAATTGCGAACGAGCGCATAACGGGCAGTTCGATTCCTTTCGCGCCGCCCTGTGTTGTAAAGCAGTTTGACGATAATGGTGGGCCCGGAGGGCATATTAAAATCCTTGGTTCTGTTGAGTTTTTCGTGGGCCAGAATCTGAAAGCTTCCCGTATCGTTTCGTATGCTCCCGCGACCCCAAACTGCCGACCATAGCTGACCTCGTTTTACGAACGTTGGGAGCAGGGTCCAGAACGGCGGAAATGGGGCCGGAACCCGACTGACAGCTTCGCGACTTCGGGATGGCCCTAGCGGACGTTTTACAAGTCTGGCATGTCCCATCGGAGACTCGACGACGTCGCTAGGCGAGAAGCGCCGAAACGCTTGTCCAATTATCCCCGGCCCGTTCCGCTTCGATCGCCTCATCAGGAGGCCTCTGGTCGCGCACCAACTTGACGATCTGTTAGCCATGGCAATTGTCGACTAGTATACTTAGCTGGAGTGTTCATGCTGAGGTTCTTGTCAGCGCGCCGCAGTCGCTAGAAATCCGGCCGGGCGCCATGCCACAGCCCGGCGCCAGCGAAGTGGTCGTTCACGTCAGCCGTGCCGGCATCTGTGGCTCCGACATTCACATCCTGCATGGCTCCAATCCGTTCGCCGTTCTATCCGCGCGTCATCGGCCATGAGTTCGCGGGCACCGTCACCGCGCTCGGACGCCATGTGACCGGCGTTGCCGTGGGAGGAGGCCGCGCGGTGGTCGACCCCGTGGTGTCGTGCGGCCACTGCTATCCCTGCCGGATCGGCCGTTCCAATGTCTGCGCCCACCTCGAAGTGATCGGCGTCCATCGCGACGGCGGTTTCCGTAACTTCGTCGCCGTCCCGGCGCATAATGCCATTCCAATTCCGGCCGACATGCCGTTCAGTCTGGCGGCGCTGGCCGAACCGATTTCGATTGCCGCCAACGTCCTCGACCGCACCGGCTGTGGCTCTGTGATACTGCTGATCAGGGTGCCGGAACCGTCGGCGTCACGGTGCTGCAGGTTGGCAAAATGCATGGTGCCCGCTGCATCGTGGCCGACATCGATGAAGCTCGCCTCGAGCGGGCGCTACGCTTCGGTGCCGACAAGGTGATCCACTCCGTGCGCGATCCCGTGCCGGCTCGCGCCTGAATCGCCGGCTGTTGCCACGCGTCGTCGAATGGCTGGCCGACAAGCGGCTCGATCCGCAAGGCATGATCAAGTAGCCTATAACTCATTGAAATTGCACTAAAATATCCCTATAATCCCAAAAGAGACCGACACCAGAGCCGTCAAAAAATTACGCTTTTGGTTTTAAAGGGAATTCGCCGCAAAGAATTTTCGAGGGTTCACCAACTATCGGGACCAATCGGGCGATTTTTGTACCTCACGACGTTCGACGGCCTGCCCAAGCCGTTTAAAGAAGTACCGTCACCGCTCCAATAAGGCATTGGCATGGGCCATAACGATCGACAAGCAACCGGTGTCGCACACACCCTGCAGCGGGTGGTGTGTTGCGACCGCGCTGGCATCCACTCGATTTTTGCTGAAATTCCGGCTAGCTTGGCGACAGATGGCTCAATTTCTGGTCGGTGAATCACAATGAGACCGCCCGTCAAGAGAATAATGGGCGGCACCTTTGGTCCCGAGGCGAGTGCAATGGCGCACGAATGAGTTCTACAAGAATGCGCCGTGCGACGCCAGCGACCTTGTCCTTTCGTATACCGATCAAGCAATTGGCTATATGGGCAAGATAGGGGAATTTCACCTTTACCAGTCCGGATTGGAATCAAGAGGGATGATTTCTGCCGATTTTTTTGACATCGCTTTCCTCTTCGATCCATCCCACAATATAACAGGAAGTCTCTGCTCACACCCGCGCGGCGATATTCGCCAACCCATCTAGTCTCGGACTCGCGATCAGAAAGCATATCTGAACGGCATTCCATAGAAGCAATATAAAATTGAAAATTGCGGCCAAACCCAGGATGGTTTCGAAGCCGGCGGGCCACTCACGGTGTCAAGGCGAGAATTTTAAGAGACGTTCAAGAATGACCCAGCACGCAGAAAACGCACGAATTCTCATGTACAGCCACGACACGTTCGGGCTCGGCCACTTGCAGCGCTGCCGGACTATTGCGCATTCGCTAGTCGAGGATTTCCGTGGGCTTCAGGTGCTTATCATTTCGGGTGCGACTATCGCTGGCGCCTTCGACTACCGCGCCCGTGTCGACTTCGTGAAGATCCCCAGCGTCATCAAGCTGCGCAACGGCGAATACACCTCGTTGGAAAAGGACATCGATCTGCATGAGACGCTAAGGATGCGTCAGTCGATCATCCGCCACACAGCCGAGACCTTCCGGCCGGATATCTTCATCGTCGACAAGGAACCGCTCGGCCTGCGCGGTGAGATTGAGGACACGCTGTCCTACCTCAAGACGCGGGGCACCACGCTGGTGCTTGGCCTGCGCGAGGTGATGGATGCACCGCATCTGCTCGAAGCAGAGTGGGCGCGCAGGGATGTGATGCGCAAGATAGGCCTGTTCTACGACAAGGTCTGGGCCTATGGCCCGCCGGATTTCTACGATCCGTTGACCGGCTTGGATGTGCCGCCGGCTGTCAGGGCAAAAATGAGATTCGTCGGTTTCCTGCAACGGAGCCTGCAGCGGAACCAGTTGCCCGGCCACCGGCCAGAGGGCGACTATATCCTGGTTACCACCGGTGGCGGCGGCGACGGCGCCGAATTGATTCACGACGTCATCGACGCTTATCAGCAGGATCCGAAATTGCAGCACAAGGCGCTGATCGTGCTTGGGCCTTACATGCCGGCTCGCAAGCGCAACAAGTTGCTGAAGAAGGGGGCCACGATCCCCTACATCAAGATTATCGAGTTCGACAACCGCATGGAAGACCTGATTGCCGGCGCCAAGGCGGTAGTGGCGATGGGCGGTTACAATACTTATTGCGAGATACTATCTTTTGACAAGCCGGCGCTCATCGTGCCGCGCATCGAACCCCGCCAGGAACAACTGATCCGCGCGCGGCGCGCAGCCGAACTGGGCCTCGTCGAAATGCTTTTGCCGGAGGAAGCCAAGGACTCCCAGCGATTTGCCGATGCACTGGTGGCGCTGCCGAATCGGCCTCGTCCATCCCAGAGTAATCCACATCTGACCCTGGAAGGGCTCCCTCATATTTCCGAAATCGTCGCGGAACTGCTCGACCGGCAGGCTGGCCCTCACCTTTCGGTTATTGAAGGCATGAACTGAGTTGCAACATCGCAAGATCGTCGTGGTTCTGAAGGGTTATCCGCGGCTCTCGGAAACCTTCATCGCGCAGGAACTGCTCGGACTGGAGCGTGCGGGGTTCGATCTGATACTCGTCGCGCTCAGGCGGCCGACCGACGCAAAACGCCACCCCGTGCATGACGAGATCAAAGCGCCCGTCCATTATCTGCCGGAATATCTGCATGAAGAGCCGCTGCGCGTGGTTCGCTCGCTTTCTGCTTGTTTGCTGCGGCCGGGCTTCTGGCGTGCACTGGGATCGCTGGCCGTCGATATGCCGCGCGACTTTACGCGCAATCGCGCGCGCCGTTTCGGGCAAGCGCTCGTGCTAGCGGCCGAATGGCCCGAAGACGCGGTATGGCTGCATGCGCATTTCGCGCACACGCCGGCATCGGTGACGCGCTATGCCAGCCAGCTTCTTGGTCTGCCCTGGAGCTGCTCGGCCCATGCCAAGGACATCTGGACTTCGGCGGATTGGGATCTGGCCAGCAAGCTTTCCTCGGCGCGCTGGACGGTAACTTGCACGAAAACCGGCTTCGACCGTCTGAAAAAACTCGCCGACGGCAACTCGTCAGTGCATTTGAGCTATCATGGGCTCGACCTTGATCGCTTCGGCATTTTCGGCGAGGCACGAAAACAGCATGACGGCTCGGCGCCGGACGAACCGGTTATCGTTCTGAGTGTCGGGCGCGCCGTTGCAAAGAAAGGTTACGACACCTTGCTGGAGGCCCTTGCCCTCTTGCCCGGTGATTTAGCGTGGCGTTTCGAGCATATTGGCGGCGGCGAGGAACTGGAACGGCTCAAGGCGTTGGCGCAAAAGCTCGGACTGGATGGTCGCATCTCTTGGAAAGGCGCGCTCGCGCAGGAAGAGGTGCTTGAGCACTACCGCCGCGCCGATATCTTCGCCCTGGCCTGCAGGATCACCGCAAATGGTGACCGCGATGGTCTGCCGAATGTTCTGGTGGAGGCGGCCAGCCAGCGGCTTGCCTGCGTGTCGACCGATATTTCCGGCGTGCCGGAGCTTTTATCGCCGGATGAAACCGGGCTGCTGGTTCCGACGGAAAACCCAATTGCCCTGGCACAGGCGCTGGAGCGGCTGATCCGTGATCCCGTGCTGCGTGCCCGCCTCGGCGACACCGCAGAGGCGCGCGTGCGCGGCAATTTCGATCACATAGCAAGCATTGGACAGCTCAAGGAGCTGTTCGAACGGGAGTGGCGGGCCGCCGAATGAAGCGGCTGCGCGCGTTCTTCTATGTCCAGCACCTGCTCGGCATCGGCCATCTCGCGCGCTCCAGCCGCGTCGCGGCGGCTCTGGTCGATGACGGGTTTGACGTAACCATCGTCACTGGCGGAGCGCCGGTCGCGGGGTTTCCGGGATTGGGGGCAATATCTGTAACCCTGCCATCTGTCACCTCCGGTGATGAAGGATTTTCCGGTCTTGTCGACCTGCAGGGCAAGCCCATCGACGATGATTTCAAGAAACGGCGTTCAGAGATGCTGCTGCAGGCATTCCGGGATTGCAGGCCTGATATCGTCATTGTCGAGGCGTTTCCATTTGGGCGCCGGCAGATGCGTTTCGAACTCTTGCCGCTGATCGAGGCCATCGACGCGGCGTCGCCCAGACCGCTGCTGGTGACGTCAGTCCGTGATATCCTTCAGGAGCGCGTCAAGCCGGGCCGAAACGAGGAAACGGTCGATCTCGTTAACAGGCATTTTGACCTTGTCATGGTCCATGGCGATCCGGCTTTCGCAACCATCGACAAGACATTTCCACTGGCGGGAGCGATCAGGGCCGAGGTTGCGTACACAGGGCTCGTTGCCGCGCCACCAGCGCCCGCGGCCTCCGAGCGTTTCGACGTTGTGGTGTCGGTTGGCGGCGGGGCCGCCGGAAAGAGCCTTGTCCGGTCCACCATCGCATTAGCGCGGAATGCCGACAACGCCTGGAAATGGTGTCTGATCACCGGCCCAAACCTGCCGAAGGACGAATTTGACGCGATTACACGCGATGCGACGCCGCGCCTGTCCATCTTCCGGTTTCGCGAGGATTTCGCCAGCTTGCTGACCGGCGCCCGCCTGTCGGTCTCGCAGGCGGGTTACAACACTGTCTGCGATGTCCTGCGCGCGCGCTGTCGCTCGCTGCTCGTTCCCTTTGCAGCCGGCGGGGAAACGGAACAGACGGTTCGAGCCCTTATGCTCGAAGAGCTCGGCCTTGCAACGGTGCGGATGGAAAAGGACCTGACGCCTGAGTGTCTGGCGCAAGCGATCGAACAGGCGCTTGCGGGACCGGCGCCAGCGGCGCATCGTCTCGATCTGGAAGGCGCCCGTCACTCTGCGCAAATCCTGCGCGAGCGGCAACGAACCTGGTCCTCGAAATCCTAACGCAGGTCGCATCTCGTTGGATTCGCGAAACGCGCTTCAAACAGTTCCAATCAGCATGAAGCGCGTATATTTTTTTGTCGGCAGTTCGCCGGAGAACCTGATCTCCCGTAGCGCCGCCATTGCTTCGAAGGCTGCAAGCGAAGCCACGCAGTTGATGTGCGTCGGCTCGCTGAAGTAATCGTTCGATTGCAGCAGCACATTCGTGCCCCGCGGAAGCAGGGCAAGCCAGGCACCCAGCTCGGCTATGTGTTCGCAGCTCGTATTGACCACTAGGTCGGGCCGCCCGGCGGCATAGTCGAGTGCGTACATATCTTCCGTCAGCGCCCGGAAGCGGTCGCCGGCTTCCCGGTTGAGGGTCCGGGCGACCGGCCCGACTTCCGGATCGATGTCGATGCTGTCGATCGCCGCAATGTCGAAACGGGCGTCGTTGAAAAGCATTGCCGGCAATACGCCGTACCATCCACCCAGCACCCATATACGCCCGAACCGGCCGCCGCAGCTTCCAAACAGCTCGTCGAGCGCCCACATCTTGCAAGCGACCTGCTTGTGGTTGAAGGCGTTGGCGATGTCGGCCGTCGGATGCTTGGCGATGACGCGCGCCAGCCCGGCGACGAGAGGGTGGTCGACATAGGCGGCAATTCCCCGGGCGAGATCCAAGGCTTGTTCGTGCCCGCCGGCATTGCGTGCTTGTGTGACATCCATCATATTCGTCCTCTATGTTGGGATTTCGGGCGACACAACGCAATATTGCCTCACGCGAGCCTGTTCGACTTGCGGATAAGACGATGCCGCCAGCCGTTTCGCCGTTGCACGGTGGCGAAGGGGGCCGATTGCGTCTGTCCCGACCAGCGGCGTCCATCCGCGAAGACATTGCCGATACATCGTTTGCCAGCAGGTGCTTTCACCGCCTGCATCCTCCAAACTGACAGTCGCATATGGAACCCAGCCTAGCCCGCTATATCTGGACGCACACCCGGAAGCAGCAGATCTGGATATTGATGATCGTCCTGCTTTCGATGATCCCATATTTCATGTCCTTCGACCTGCCGAAGCTGATCGTCAACGGCCCGATCCAGGGGAAGGGGTTCGAGCAACCCGGCACGACCCTGCCCTTCATGAGATTGCACTATAACCTGCCGTTCATTGGCGAGGTCCAGTTCTTCTCCGGTTTTCAGCTTGACCGCAAGGAGACGCTGCTTGCCCTGAGCCTTGTGTTCCTCTTGCTGGTCGTCATCAACGGCCTGTTCAAACTCTACATCAACACCTACAAGGGCCGCCTCGGCGAACGCATGCTGCGGCGTATTCGCTTCGATCTGATCGATCGTGTGCTGCGGTTTCCGCCGATTTACTTCAAGCGGGTGAAATCCGCCGAAGTGGCGACCATGGTGAAGGATGAGGTGGAGCCGCTGGGCGGCTTTATCGGCGATGCCTTCCTGCAGCCGGTGCTGCTCGGCGGCCAGGCGCTGACGGCCATGCTGTTCATCATGGTCCAGAACGTCTGGCTCGGAATGATAGCGGTGGTGATCGTGATCATCCAGATCGTACTCATCCCGCGGATGCGGCGGCGGCTGCTCGTGCTTGGGCGCCAACGGCAGTTGACGGCGCGCGCGCTTTCTGGCCGGGTTGGCGAAATCGTTGACGGCATCGGCGCGGTTCACGTCCACGATACGTCGAACTACGAGCGCGCCGACATAGCTGCTAGGCTAGGGCTCATCTTCAAGATCCGCTTCGATCTTTACCAATGGAAATTCATGGTAAAGTTCCTCAACAATTTTCTCGCACAGCTCACGCCCTTTCTGTTCTACATGATCGGCGGGTATCTGGTCATCGGGGGCCGGCTGGACGTCGGCCAACTCGTGGCGGTGATCGGAGCCTACAAGGACCTGCCCGGACCGATGAAGGAACTGATCGACTGGGATCAGGATCGGCAGGATGTCCAGGTCAAATATCAGCAGGTCGTTGAACAGTTCACCGTCGAGGATATCATTGCGCCGGGAATCGCGGCACTGACGATCGACGATCCCGGTCCGATGACAAACCCGCTGTCGGCGGTCGGTCTCTCCATGGCAGACGATGGCGGTGCAATGCTCCTCAACCGTGTCTCCATGCAGGTCAAGCCGGCTGAGACGGTGGCGCTGGTCAGCACCCCGACAGGCGGAGCGGAGGCGCTAGCAGAAGCCTTCGCGCGTCTGAACTGGCCAGAGAGTGGAAAGGTCGCTTCGGGCGCCGATGACCTGCTTGAACTCCCCGAAGCCGTGACCGGCCGGCGCATGTCTTACGCCTCGTCGGATGTTTTCCTGTTCCAAGCAAGCCTGCGCGATAACCTGCTCTACGGGTTGAAGCATGCACCGCTGACATCGGTGACTTATGACGGCGCCGCGGCAGACCAGCAGCGCTGGAATATGGACGAGGCGCGCCGGTCGGGCAATCCGGATTTCGACGTCCATAGCGACTGGATCGACTATGCTTCCGCCGGTGCTACCGGCCCGCACGACCTCTTTGAAGCGGTGCGCCGGGTGCTCGACGCGGTTCTTCTGTCGCGCGACATTCTGGATCTTGGCTTGCGCTCTTCGGCCGACCTCACGCGTCACACGAAGCTCGCCGGGCGGATCGTCGAACTGCGTGCAGCGCTGCGAACCCGGCTGGAACAGGAAGGGCTGCGCGAACTGGTGGTTCCTTTCGAGCCGGGCGCTTACAACACGGAAGCGACGATCGGCCAGAACTTGCTTTTCGGCGCCGCCGCCGGCCCCGAACTGGCCGACAAGGCTCTGGCGGCCAATCCCTACTTTGCTTCCGTGCTGAAGCAGGCCGGCCTCGACAGCACGCTCTACGAGATGGGCATGGAGATCGCCGAACAGGCGATCGAGCTGTTTGCCGACCTGCCGCCAGATCACCAGTTCTTCCAGCAGCTCGCCTTCATGAGCGCCGAGGAGATCCCCGCCTACGAGACCTTGCTGCAGCGGCTCAAGAACCGCCCCTACGAGGCGGTTTCGGAGGCCGACCGCGCCATGATCATCACCTTGAGCTTTGCCTATATCGAGCCCCGGCACCGCTTCGGCCTGCTGACCGACGAGTTGATGAGCAAGATCGTCGCCGCACGCAACCAGTTCTATGAAAACCTGCCGCCCGAACTGCACAACGCGATCGAACGGTATGATCCTGCCAAATACATTGCCGCGGCCACCGTCATGGACAATGTCCTATTCGGCCGTGTGGGAAACAACCATCCCGACGCCCCGGACCGCATACGCTCCATCGTCTATGACATTCTTGACGAGCTGGGGCTCTATGCCGAGCTTCTGGATGTCGGCCTGGACTTCAACGTCGGCGCCGGTGGAAGGCGGCTGACCGGCGGACAGCGACAGAAGCTCGATGTTGCCCGGGCTCTGCTCAAGCGTCCCGATTTTCTCATTCTCAACCGGCCGCTGTCGGCGCTCGACCAGCGCATTCAGGACAAGGTGCTGCGAAACGTGCTCGAGGAAGCCAGACGCGACGGCCATTCGCCGGCAATTGTGTGGGTCGTGACGAGTCCGGCAATGGCGATGATGTTCGATCGCGTTATGGTCTTTGACTCGGGTCAATTGGTGGAAGACGGTACACACGAGACACTTTTGGCAGAGAACGGTATCTTCAAGGAACTTCTGTCATAGTCTGGCAGACGCGAATTTAGGAAGGTTTGCGACAATGCTGCTCAAGGATGAAGTTGGAATGCTGCAACGCGTTCCCTTGTTCTCTGGCATTGAGCCGGCAAAGCTCAAGCTGCTCGCGTTCACATCCGATCGCGTGAATTACAGCGCCGGCCAGATTCTTTTCCGGCAGGGCGACGAGGCAGACGCTGCCTATGTCATCCTTTCAGGCAGGGCGGATATTCTGGTCGATTCCGACAGCGGGCCGATGAAAGTTGCCGAACTGCTGCCAAATTCGATTGTCGGCGAGATCGCCATATTGTGCAACAGCTCCCGCACTGCCACCGTCAGCGCGGCAAGTGATCTGGAGGCCTTGAGAATCCGCAAGGATCATTTCCTGAGGCTTATGAAGGAGTTCCCGGAAATGACCATCGAGATATTGCGGGTTCTTGCCGATCGGCTAAGCCATACGACCGCGGATCTGATCGACGCACGAAGCGCCTAGAGCTATGATGGGCCAAAGGTAGCATGGACGACGATTTTTTCCTGGTCAGATTTTGGGGCGTGCGCGGCAGCATTGCTGTATCCGGGCCAGAATTCGCTCGCTATGGCGGCAACACAATCTGCATTGAGATGCGATGCGGCAAGCATACGCTTCTGTTCGACGCAGGCTCTGGCCTGCGGCCTGCCGGCAAGGCGCTTCAGGCGTCGGATGTGACCGATTTCGACCTGCTTTTCACCCATTGCCATTACGATCACATCATCGGGCTGCCGGCTTTTGCGCCTATCTTCGACCCGAGCGTCAAGCTTACGCTTTGGTCCGGGCATCTTGCAGGACGCATGACGACCCGGCAGATTATCGATGAGTTCATACGGCCGCCGTGGTTTCCGGTGAAAATGAACGTCTGCAAGGCAAATCTCGACTGCCGCGATTTCGTATCCGGAGACGTGCTTCGGCCGCGCGAAGGGGTGGTGGTTCGGACCGGCAGTCTCACCCATCCGGGAGGCTGCATAGGCTACCGGATCGAATGGGGCGGCCGCGTCGTGGCGGTGATCACCGACACCGAGCACGAGCCGGACAAACTCGATCAGTCGGTGCTCGACCTGATCGAAGATGCCGACCTCGTCATTTACGATTGCACCTACACCGAGAAGGAAATGGAACGCCGCCGCGGTAACGGTCACTCGACATGGCAACAGGGCGTCAAGCTCTGTGAGGCGGCCGGTGCACGGGCGCTTGCGCTGTTTCACCACGATCCGACACGCACCGACGAGCAACTGGACGAGATGGAGAAGCTGGCCAAGGACAGGTTTGCCGGCGCTTTTGCCGCGCGGGATGGCCAGATGCTCAAGTTCCCGGTCTCATCGCACAGAAAGCGCTGAGCTATTTTCCTTTACCCGCGTGGCGCCCGATCAATGTCCTGATCGGAAGCCATGCACAGGGTTCAGCCTGTGCGGTGACTGTCAACAATCGTTCGAGGAAAAGCCAGGCCGATTCATCATGTACAAGATGGTGGGTGAGCAGGCCGATCGGCTCGCCGTCGGATGCATGCTGCAAGTGTGCGATGATAGCCTGGACCAATACACCATGATCGCGGCAGCCGCGCGTGCCATGCCAATCCATGATGTCGACATTGCTGTTGATGACCGCCAATGAAGCCGGCTTCGGCGGCCCATAGACTGACAAGGCCGCAAAACCTATCGATCCAAGGTCGGATACCACGCCGGCGTCGATCCTGTTCCAGGGCGGCACCAGCATCGGAACGGCACGTGCGCCGTGCAGGCCGGTTACTCGCGACAGTCCGCGAGCCAGATCATCGAGCACCGCCTCGCGTGGCCGATGCGCGCCGAGCTCCTGCTTTTTCTGGTCCTCGGGCGCATGAGTCCGGTGCGCCCAGCCATGGATGGCGACCGTGGCATGCGGGGCCTCGTCGAGCCGGGCGACAAGCTTCGCGTCGGTCAGGGCCGGAATGACGGCCAGAGTGACCGGAACCGCGAATTCACCGGTGAGGTCGAGCAGCCGATCAAGCGCAGGCGTCGGATACACGGCGTCGTCGTCGCGCAGCCAGAACTCCGCCTTGCGGCCCGCCCGTTGCAGGCGCGCCAGCTCTTCCACCAAGGGCTGCCAGATCGGATCGGACGTCATGAGACCGGGACCTTCGCAATAAGTTCGGCCAGACGCGCAGCTGCGCCACCGAGGGAACGTTCTTCGAGAACGAAACGCCGGGCTTCCGCGGCCATGATGGTTCTTTCGTCGTCCCGGGCCAGAAGCCTTTCAATGGCGGAAGCGAACGCCGCGACATCGCCCGGCGGGGTGAGAAACCCGGTCTGGCCATCCCGCACGACCTCCGGCACGCCGGCGATGTCCTGAGCCACCACCGGAAGGCCGGCGGCCTGTGCTTCAAGATAGGCAACGCCGTAGGCCTCGCCATAACCCGGCCAGACATAGATTCCCCCGGTGTAAAGGACATCCGGCACGGCGGCAGGCTCGATCGAGCCGATCCATTCGATACGATCGGCGGGCAAGCCGGCGAATTGCGCTTCGACCTCGTCGCGAGCTGGCCCGTCTCCGACGACCGACATGGTCCAGGGCATATGGCCGATCAAGCCGAGCGCTTGCGCCAGCATGCGATAGCTGCCCAGTTTGTCGCCCGGGCGCATCATGGCGACGGTAACGAGGCGCGTCGGACAACCCCGTGCCGGGATTTCCCGGAATGCCGATATGTCGATGAAGGGCGAAAGCATACCGAAAGCGGCCTTGGGAATAGCATCCGCCAGTCCCTGACGATCCCTTTGGGTGAAGCAGATGTTCAGAGCCGCTTGTTCGATGGCTCGCGCCACCAATGCTTGGCTATCGGCCCACAAGCCGGCATTGCGTCGCCTGGAATAGGAGGCTTCCGCTGTCACATAGGGGACAGCAAAGGCCGACGCCAGCTCCGGCCCGATCAAGTCGGGCGCCTTGTAATAGGGATGGTAGGTGAACCAGAGATCGGGCTTGCCGTCACGATCCCAAAGCTTGGTCAGCCGCGCGGCTTCCTCTGCGGCCTCGATCTTGAGTGCCTCGAAACTTTTCGACTCCGGCTGGCGTAGATAGAAGCGCAACTCAGATGCCAATTCGACGCTATGCCCTCCGTACTCCAGCGCTTTGACAAGCATCCGTGCCATCTGGCGGTCGCCGGAGACAACGGGATGATTGGGTGACTTCAGCGGCGCGTAGAAGGCAATTCGCATCGCGCGACCCTATCATCGGAAAGCCTGCGCAAGTCAATTTCCAAGCGTGATCGACTTCACCTTCAAGTCGTGGAATGTGCTATCTGATGGCCATGGAAACAGCTGTCGCGTCCGACCCTTTTGTCGCTTCTTTGCCGGTCTTCGCAAAGTTCGAAAGCGTTGCCGATATCGATAACTATCGGCCCCTCCCCGATGGCTGGGCGCTGGCCACTGCCGACATTGTCGGCTCGACCAAGGCGATCGAGGCGGGGCGCTATAAAACCGTCAATATGGCCGGCGCAAGCGTCATTTCGGCGCTGCTCAATGCGCTGGGTCGGCAAGATCTCCCCTTTGTCTTCGGCGGCGACGGCGCACTCGTGGCGTTTCCCGGCTCGGCGCTGGAGATCGCCCGCAACGCGCTGGCGGCCGTCCAAAGATGGGTGGCGGACGAACTGGGCCTGACCTTGCGCGCCGCGATCGTGCCGATAGGGGACATAAGGGCGCAGGGCCTCGACGTTCGCGTGGCGAGGTTCCAGGCCTCCGAAGCGGCCTTCTATGCCATGTTCGCCGGCGGTGGCGGCAGTTGGGCGGAAGCTGAGATGAAAGCGGGGCGCTACCGCATCGATCCTGCGCCGGTCGGCGCGCGGCCGGATCTGACCGGCCTTTCCTGCCGTTGGAACCCGATCGAAGCACGGCATGGCGAAATCGTCTCGATCATAGCCACACCGGGGGCGTCGCGCGACTTGCGCGGGTTTCAGTTTCTGGCTTCCGACATCATCGCCCTCGCCGGCAGGCAGGAGCGCGATGGCCACCCGGTGCCGGTGGACGGCCCGGGCTACAGTCTGCTGCCCGCCGGCCTGGATGTCGAGGCGCGGGCGATGGCCACGGCAGGATGGCGGTGGCGGTCGAAGCTGTGGATCGTGTTCCTGATGACGCTTACGGCTGTAACCGATCGATTTGGCTGGACGATTGGCCGTTTCGATCCGAAGGTCTACAAACGCGAGGTGGCCAGCAATTCGGATTTCCGAAAGTTCGACGACGGCTTGAAGATGACCATCGACGTTGACGCGGATGTGCTGCATCGGATCCAAGACCGGCTGAAGCAGGCGGAAGAGGCGGGCATCTGCAATTATGGCCTGCACCGCCAGAAGTCGGCCTTGATGACCTGCCTCGTCATCTCGCCGCTGCAGCGCGATCATGTTCATTTCATCGATGGCGCCGCCGGCGGCTACGCGATGGCTGCCGCAAGCCTGAAGGCGAAGGCGCCGGTCTGCTGACTGCTTGCGGAAATCGATTTCCGCAATATGCCCTCACTCATGGTTCTTGGCACCGGTGAGCCGCGCCATGGGAGCGGGTAGCCTGTCCGAATTGACGGGAAAGCAGATTTTTGGACGCCTAACGATCAACATATGACCGTCTTCTGAACCGGATTTCGAGGTGCGTCGCGCAAGTCGGCGTGATCGGACCGAGCTATGTCGGGTTGCCGCTGTCGGTTGCGATCGCACGCGCCGGGTTCCCGGTTTCCGGCTTCGACATCGAAGCCCGGAAGGTCGATGCCTGAGCAACGGCCAATCCTACTTGAGGCAGTGACGTCGACAGCCGTGCCGGCCGGGCGGTTCCGCACCACTGCGGATTTGCCGAACTAGCCGTCTGCGATGCCATCATAATCTGCGTTCCGACACCGCTGACGAAACACCGGGAGCCGGAGAGGATCCCCGAAGGATCCGATGCTGTCGTCGTGGCAACCTACCACGACGCGATCGACTATCAGGCGATCGCTGATCACGCTCCTCTGGTCGTCGACACACGCAATGATTTTGGCCGCCTCGGGCTGGTCCAAGCGACAGTGGTGGTGAAGGCCCGACCATGTCTGAGACGGCGAATTCTTTGCCCGATGTCAGCATCGAGATTGCACTCCGCCGGAAGCCTCGCCACATAGGGTTCCAGGTGATAGATGCTGTTTACGCCTGCTTCCTTCCTGCAAGGAGTTATTTAGGAAATTCTTCGCCGGCTTTCGTCGCCGAAGCCGGCTTCACTGCCTTCACTTGTGTGGCGGATCAAAGGAGATGGCTCGTCTTCGACGGGTTTGAGATAGCATGAGCACAGCGCAAGCAGAAGTTTCCACCATTCTCATGGATAAAGTTGCCGACTGGCTGAGCCAATCGGCGCTGGCGGGCAACGACCTGGAAACATTGGTAAAGGGCTTTTGTGAACGGTTGGCTGCTGCCGGCCTGCCGCTGAAGCGGGTGCATTTGAGCTTTTCGATGCTTCATCCGCTCTATGACGCGCTTGGTTTTACCTGGCTTCGCGGCCAGGGCCTGGAAGTGGAAGGCTTCCGCAGTGAGAACGGCGTTCATTCCGACAGATTCCTGACCAGCCCATACTACCATCTGCTCAGCAACAAGCTCGACCACCTGCGGCGCCGGCTTGACCCCTCGGTGCGGTCGGAGTTTCCTGTTTTCGACGACCTCAGGCGTATGGGCGTCACCGATTACATGGCATTCGTGCATCCCTTCAACGGCGATACCAGCCAGGGCATGATGGGGTCGTGGTCGACCGACAGTGCGTCTGGCTTCAGCGACGGCATGATTTCGGCGCTATTGCGGATCCAGAACTATCTCGCTATCGCCACCAAGATGGCGGTGCTCACGAAGCTCGCCGACAACATGATGACCACTTATCTTGGCGGCGACGCCGGCAGACGTGTGCTGGACGGCCAGATCAAGCGCGGCGAGGGTGACACAATCCGGGCCGCACTGGTCATGGGCGATATGCGGGGGTCGACAAGGCTTGCCGAAACCTCCGGTCGCGAAATCTACATCGATACGCTGAACCAGTTTTTCGATGCCATCGCTGCACCTTTCAATCGCAAAGGCGGGCAGATCATGAGTTTCCTGGGGGATGGCTTCATCGCCGTCTACCCCTGCGAAAGGCATCGCTCGCAGTCCGAGATCGCCTGCCAGGCTGCTCTTGCGGCAGCGCACAAGGCCAGCGCGCGCATGATGGAGCTCAATCTGCGCAGAAAGGAGCAGGGGTTGGGCGACATAAAGTTTGGTATCGGCCTGCATGTCGGCAATGTGATGTTCGGCAATGTCGGACTTACCGACCGGCTGACATTCTCTGTCTTCGGCTCGGCTGTAAACGAGGTCCAGCGTCTCCAGACCCTGACCAAGAAATATCCGCACAGCGTTCTCGCCAGCAAGGACTTCGCCAGCTATTGCGGCGACAACAGTTGGCTGACGCTCGGCACGGAGGAACTGGCGGGTATCAAGCAGAAGCTGACGGTGCTTTCACCCGATTTGTCGGGTGCTCTCGCGCTCGATGAAGACGCTGCGCCGATTCAGGACCGGATATCGGACGCCGAGCAGGTCATGCTGCTTCATCGCGATGCCGCGCGGTTGTCGGCAAGCGACCGGAGGAAGCTCCAGTAACCGACACGATCCGGTCCGAAAGCCTTGGTGTGCAGCCCGGTCGCCGGTTCCGTCGCGGAATTCGATTCGAATCCAAGTTGCTCTAGGCTGGCAATACGCTAGTCTCGCTTTTTGGGTCTGCCGCCCGGCAGACTGCCAGAGTGGGGCTGGTGTGAGGATGAATTCGGGCATTGATCTGCTGCGGATCGAGGATCTTGGCATCTCTTTTGCCATGATCGGGGGACCGTTGCATGCCGTCAGACGCGCAAATCTCCGCGTCCTGCCCGGCAAGGTTACCGCGCTTGTGGGCGAGTCCGGTTCCGGAAAATCGGTTCTCAGCCAGGCAGTGATGGGCATTTTGCCGAATACGGCCCACGTTCGCGGCCGTATCCTGTTTTCTGATCCTGAAAAGCCCGGCACGACGCAAGACATCCTGCAGATGCAGCGTGACGGAACCGAAATCCGGGCGTTGAGAGGCAGCCGCATCGGCAAAATCTTTCAGGAGCCAATGACATCGCTCTCGCCGCTGCACACGATCGGCAACCAGGTCAGCGAATCCTTGCAGATTCATACGCCTATGGCTCGGGCGGAGCGCAAGGCGCGGACCGAGGAAATGCTCGGCCTTGTCGGCTTCCCCAATCCCAAGCGCGCCTACGACATGTATCCATTTGAACTTTCGGGAGGATTGCGGCAACGCGCCATGATCGCCATGGCGCTTATCTGCCGGCCTGCTTTGTTGATCGCCGACGAGCCGACGACGGCGTTGGACGTCACCATCCAGGCGCAAATCCTGCAATTGCTGCGCGGGCTTCAGACCAAGCTGAACATGGCGATGCTGCTGATCACGCACGACCTCGGCGTGGTCGCCAATGTCGCCGACGAGGTGGTGGTCATGTACCATGGCGAGATCATGGAAATGGGGCCTGTCGAGGCGATATTCCGCCGGCCGGGCCACCCTTACCTGAAGGGCCTAATGGCAGCCGTTCCGCATTTCGACCTGAAGCCCGGTGAAAGGCTAAAGGCGCTCCGCGAGGTGCCGGTGAATGTCGGGAACCTGCTCGGCAAGCAGACTGCCCCGGCATCGAAGGGGCCAGACGACATCCTGCTGTCGGTAAGGGATCTGACTAAGACCTTCACCATCCGCAAGTCAGGATGGTTCAGCGGGGGTCATCAATCCTCTGTTCGCGCCGTGGACGGCGTGAGCTTCGACATCAGGCGGGGTGAGTGTCTGGGTCTGGTCGGCGAAAGCGGCTGTGGCAAAACAACCGTCAGCAAGATCCTCATGCGGGCCATTACCCCCAGCGGCGGTTCTGTGATCTTCAACGGCCGCGATGGACCGACCGACGTCCTGGGCGCAGAGGGAGATGCCCTGCGCATATTGCGCGCGAAAATCCAGATGGTCTTCCAGGACCCGGTTTCGTCGCTTTCACCTCGCATGACGGTGGAGAACATCTTGAGCGAGCCGCTGGAGATCCATGAGCGTGGCAATGCGGCGTCCCGACTCGCCACGGTCAAGAGCCTGATGCAGGCAATCGGGCTCGATCCGCGCTTCATCAAGCGTTATCCGCACAGTTTCTCCGGCGGGCAGCGTCAGCGCATCGGCATCGCGCGCGCATTGGCGCTGGGGCCTGAACTCCTGATCTGCGACGAGCCGGTTTCGGCGCTCGATGTCTCTGTCCAGGCGCAGATCCTGAATCTTCTGAAGGACCTGCAAAAAGAACTGGGCCTGACCTACCTGTTCATATCCCACAATCTGGCGGTGGTGGACTACATGGCAGACCGCATCGCGGTGATGTGCGGCGGGCGTATCGTCGAGCTTGCGCCGCGCGAAATTCTGCTCAGGAAACCAATCCACCCCTACACGCGCTCCCTGGTCGCCGCGGTACCTTTCCCCGATCTCGACCGGCCGATGGATTTCAAGACGCTGAAGCTCGGCGGCGCTTCTGACACCAGCGCATGGGGACCACAATTCCGCGAAGAAGGCGACGAGGATGTCCTGGCGCCGCTCGATCTTGGCGGCGGCCACCTCGTGCTGGCCCGACGTTCGGCCGATGTCAGCGAGTTACGCCATTGATCAGCCGTCGCACCGTCCTTGGCGTGATGGCTTCGGCACTCCTGCCGGGCACGTCGCGCGCTGGCGACCTGGAGCCGGAATTTCTTCGGCCGCAGCTGACGGCCAGGGCGCTGCCAGCACTCACCGAGCGCCTGCCCAAGAGCCCGCGCGCCTTGAATCTCGCCACGATGGGCCGGCAGCCGGGCCAATATGGCGGCACGCTGCGTACGATCATCGGCAGCCAGAAAGATATCCGGATGATGACGATTTACGGATATTCTCGCCTGGTCGGCTACGACGAAAAGCTTAGCTTGCAGGCCGACATTCTCGAAAATTTCGACGTCGCGGATGATCGCATCTTCACGTTCAAGATACGAGAAGGACACAAATGGTCCGACGGCAGCCTGCTGACGCCGGAGGATTTTCGCTATTGTTGGGAAGATGTCTGGCTGAACGATGAGCTTTCGCAAGGCGGGCTCGCCCCGACCCTGATGGCGGACGGCAAGCCGCCACGCTTCGAGATCGTCGATCCGTTGACGGTGCGCTATAGTTGGGATGCGCCCAATCCCGACTTCCTGCCCAAGCTCGCTGCCGCTTCGCCGATATCGCTTGTTCTGCCATCCGCCTATCTCAAGCAGTTCCACAAGAAATATCAGGATCCATTCCGGCTCGCCGGCCTGATGAAGGAGAACCGGACCCAGAAATGGACGCTCCTGCATATCCGTATGTCGCGGCAATATCGCCCGGAGAACCCGGAACTGCCGACGCTCGACCCCTGGCAGAACCGAACCAAGCCGCCGGCCGAGCAATTCATCTTCGAGCGCAACCCCTTCTTTCATCGGACAGACGAGAACGGCCGGCAACTGCCCTATGTTGACCGAATCATCATGAATGTCAGCTCATCGGCGATCATCTCCGCGAAGACCGGGGCGGGCGAGAGCGACCTGCAATGCATGGGAATTGACTTCAGCGATTACTCCTTCCTGAAGGACGCGGAGAAGCGCTATCCGGTGAAGATGCACCTGTGGAAACGCACACAGGGTTCTCGGCTGGCGCTGCTGCCGAATCTGAATTGTGCCGACCAGGTGTGGCGTGGCCTTCTGCGTGACGTGCGCGTGCGCCGCGCACTTTCGCTCGCCGTGGACAGGCGCGAGATCAATATGGCCGTGTTCTACGGATTGGCGCAGGAAAGCGCCGATACGGTTTTGTCCGAGAGCCCGCTCTACCGGCCGGAATTCGCTAAAGCTTGGGTTGCCCATGATCCCGACCAGGCCAACGCGCTGCTCGACGAGGTCGGGCTTCTGGCACGTGACGATGACGGCCTGCGGATACTTCCCGATGGACGCTCTGCCCAGATCATCGTGGAAACCGCCGGCGAAAGCACGCTGGAAACCGACGCGCTCGAACTCATCACCGATCACTGGCGAAAGATCGGCATCGCCCTGTTCATCCGGACTTCGCAGCGCGACATCTTCCGCAGCCGCGCGCTTGGCGGCCAGATCATGATGTCGATGTGGTCGGGCATCGACAATGGCGTGCCGACCGCCGACATGAACCCGAGTCAGTTGGCCCCCACAATCGACGATCAGCTGCAATGGCCGCTCTGGGGTGCTCACTACTTGTCTCATGGCAAGATGGGCGAGGCGCCCGATCTTCCTGCAGTGATCGAGTTAATGGTTTTGCTCAAGCGCTGGAACGCATCGACCGAAGCGACAGAGCGCGCCGAAATCTGGAATTCGATGCTGTCGATCTACACCGATCAGGTGTTTTCGATCGGGACCGTGAACGGAACGCATCAGCCGATTCTGGTGTCCTCACGGCTGCGCAATCTGCCTGACAAGGCGCTCTTCGGCTACGATCCGACCGCCTATTTCGGTGTCTACATGCCGGATACATTCTGGCTTGGAGAGTCCTGAGCGTGCTTCGATATATTGTCTGGCGCATTACTGTGATGGTTCCAACGCTGCTGGTGATATCAGCGCTGGTGTTCACGATCATCGAACTTCCCCCCGGCGACTATTTCGACAGCTATGTCGCCGAGCTTCGGGCACAGGGCGAAGGGGTGGATTCCGATCGCATCGAGATGATGCGCAAGGAATATGGTTTCGACAAGCCGCCGATCATTCGTTACTTCTATTGGGTCGGCGGGATGCTGCACGGCGATTTCGGCTATTCCTTCGAGTATGAGTTGCCGGTTCGCGACGTCGTCGGGGACCGAATGTGGCTGACTGTGCTGGTTTCCTTCGTCACGATCATCTTCACTTGGCTCATCGCCTTTCCGATCGGCATGTACTCCGCGACGCATCAATACAGTTGGGGCGATTACGGCCTGACCTTTTTTGGCCTCCTAGGCCTTGCCATTCCGAACTTCATGCTGGCGCTGATCCTGATGTATTTCGCCAACATCTGGTTCGGCACGTCCATCGGCCATCTCATGGACCCGCAATATCTCAGCGAGCCGATGAGCTGGGCCAAGGCGAAGTCGATACTCTCCCATCTCTGGATCCCGGTCTTGATCATCGGCACCGGCGGCACGGCAAGCATGATCCGGCGGCTGCGCGCCAATCTGCTCGATGAGCTACACAAGCAATATGTGGTGACCGCGCGCGCCAAAGGTCTTCATCCGTTCAGGGCGCTGGTCAAATATCCGCTGCGCATGGCGCTCAATTTCTTTATTTCCGACATCGGCTCCATCCTGCCGGCCATCATCTCCGGCGCCGAAATCACCGCGATCGTGCTGTCTTTGGAAACGACCGGGCCGATGCTGATCAAGGCGCTGCAAAGCCAGGACATGTATCTGGCGGGGTCGTTCCTGATGTTCCTCGCCTTCCTGACGGTTATCGGCGTCCTGATTTCCGACCTGGCGCTGGCGCTGCTGGATCCACGAATTCGTTTGCAGGGCGGCAGCACCAAATGAAAACGGATTCGCCGCTCCCCGCACCGAGTGCTCCACTAGAACACTATGTTTCCAGCGCGCCCTTTGACCTGCAGTCGGTCGAGGCGATGACGGTGGAGCAGTCGAAGGTCTTTCAGGCGTCGCAGTTGCGGCTGATGTGGTGGAAATTCCGCTTGCACCGGCTCGCCCTTGTATCCGGCATATTCCTGGTAGTGCTTTATTTCGGGATATTAATCTGCGAGTTCCTGGCGCCCTACAACCTGCACACGCGCAACATGGACTACATCTATTCGCCGCCGCAGCAGGTGCACCTGTTCCACAACGGCCAGTTCGTCGGGCCGTTCGTCTATGGCCGCCAGATGACGCTGGACATGGACACGCTCAAGCGGAACTACATCGACAACCAGGACGATGTTCAGCGGCTCCGTTTCTTCTGCAAGGCCGATCGTTACCGGTTCTGGGGCCTGATCGAAGGTGACAGGCATTTTGTCTGCGCTGCCGAAAACGGTCAGCTTTTCCTGGCGGGCACCGACCGGCTGGGGCGCGACGTGCTCTCGCGCATGATCTATGGCGCACGCATTTCACTGACAATCGGCCTCGTCGGCATCAGTTTCAGCTTCCTGCTGGGCATCGTCATCGGCGGACTGGCCGGTTATCACGGCGGTATCTTCGACCTGATCGTTCAACGAATAATCGAAGTTCTGCAATCGATTCCCAGCATTCCGCTATGGTTGGCCCTGGCGGCGATCATGCCGATAACCTGGAGCCCAATCCTGATCTATTTCGGCATCACCGTCATCCTCGGAGTGCTCGACTGGACCGGACTGGCGCGGGCCGTGCGTTCAAAGCTTCTGGCCTTGCGCGAGGAAGATTACGTTCTCGCCGCGCAGTTGATGGGCGCCGGAAGCAGCCGCATCATTAGGCGGCATCTCATTCCCGGCTTCATGTCGCATCTGATCGCGACGGCGACGCTCTCGATTCCTGGCATGATCCTGGGCGAGACGGCGCTGAGCTTCCTCGGGCTCGGCCTGAGGGCGCCGATAACCAGCTGGGGAATCCTGCTCACCGAGGCGCGCAGCGTCAGCGTGATCGCGTTCTATCCATGGCTTCTCCTGCCGATGCTCCCCGTCATTCTCGTCATCATGGCGTTTAACTTCCTCGGTGACGGCTTGCGGGACGCCGCAGATCCCTACAAGTGAGGTCGTTATTTTGCCGCGCGCCGTGCCGCCTATTCCACCCGGTATGATCCTTGCCGGCTGCCTGTACGGTTGTTGCAGTGTTCATCGTCCGCCTCTATATGTTCCGACACGTGATCGAGTTTGGCACTACGCCTTCGGGATACACCCGTGAACAGTTCGTGTCGGAGGCATTGCCGATCTTGAGCTGGTTCAGGACACACAAAGCATATGAGTCGCCTTGAGAATTTCATCAGCAGGATGACCGCACAGCGCGACATTCTCGACCAAGTCTGCGTCGAGGTGGCGAAGATGGAGGGGCTTGTGCTCGAGCTCGGCCTCGGCAACGGACGGACGTTCCACCATCTGCGCGAGCGCCTGCCCGGGCGCCGGATCGTGGTGTTCGACCGCGAAGTCGGTGCACATGCCAGCTCAATTCCCGAAGCCGAAAACCTCGTGCTCGGCGAAATACGCGAGACGGCCCGCAAGTTCATTGGCATCGAAGCCGCCCTTGTTCATGCCGACATCGGCACCGGCTATGACGATCGCGATGCAGTGACTGCTACCTGGCTTCCCGATCTGATTGCGAGCCTGCTTCGCGTCGGCGGCTTCGCGGTCAGTGGCACGCCGCTCGATCACCCGCTGCTGCAACGCCTCCCGGCGCCGACTTCAGAGCCCGCCGATCGTTATTTCCTCTGCAAGCGCGTGTGAGCGGCCGAGAGCCCTCATCTTTTCACGCAAACGATGCTCTACCGCAATTCCAAGGGAAAGTGCTAGGCGCTTTTCCCGAAAACCGTTTACACTTCCTTGGAATTGCTCTGGACGGCCCAATTGCTCAGGGGATTGTATACACCGCTATCTCCCGCTCGATGCCGCGCAGCGAGACTTCGTGAAGCACGGGCGTCAGAGCGTTCCTGCGCAACAGATCGGCGGTGAGATTGTCGTCGACCACTGCACGGGTGGCGAAGATAGCCTGTGCGTTGGCCAGGTTCTGGACCCGTGAAGCAATGTTGACCGTCTGGCCGAAATAGTCCTGTCGCTCGTTCATGGACACGGCGATGCAGGGGCCGGCATGGACACCGATCTTGAGCAGCAGATCCTCGCGCCCGCTTCTGTCATTGAGCGCACGCATGGCATCACGCATCCTGAGGGCCGCAGCCATCGCGCGATCAGGCGTCGCGAATGTCGCCATCACCGCATCACCGATGGTCTTCACCACCGCGCCTGCCTCCGCCGCGACGATCTCGTGCAGAACCTGGAAATGCACGTGCACGAGATCGAAGGCTGAAAGGTCGCCCACCCGCTCGTAAAGCGCGGTCGATCCGCGCAGGTCGGTGAACAGGAAGGTGAGGCTGGTGATCTTCAGGCGCTGGTTGATGTCGAGCGTATCCGTACGATAGAGGTCGCGGAACGTCTGGTTGGTGAGCAGGCGCTTGGCGGTCAGAAAAGGCCGGCGTTTGCCCAGGAGATTATGCAATGCCTCGCCGGCGATGAAGACTGCCGGCAGCACGCGGGTGTCGGTCCTGTTTTCCAGCGAAATACGCAGCGGACCGGGTAGCATTTCCAGTGTCTGGTTCTGGACATGGTCGCGGTCGAAAGCCAAAGACAGGCTTCGCCGCTCTTTTGTTGGTTTGCCCTTCGCGTCGATGAACTGCGCTGAATGGGTGACCGGCTCGAAGACGATGATGAATTCGGGCGGAAGCTGTATAAGCAGGACGGCCTTTTCACCCGGCGCCAGCTCGATATCCTCCAGCGAGAACGCTCCTATGTTTTTCGCCAGATCCTCTTCCGGCAGATCGACGCCGGATCCCCAGTAAATCTGGCGAAAATATTCCACCAACGGCAGTTCGTGTGGATTGTGGGCGGCAATCCTGCGCACGCGAGGGCTGACGGTGAATGTCACCTCGACCATCTCATCAAGGGTCGGCGAATAGCCTTCGGAGCATAGCGCGCAGGTGTATTCGTCCTTCTGCAGGGTTTTCAGCGTAGCGTTGGTGTCGAGCACGCCGCCACAGCCGGGGCACAGAACATTCCATGAAATGTCGAAGATGCCCACCCGCGCCGCATGGAGGAAGGCGCTTATGGCGCGTTCCTCGTCGAGGCCATGCTTGCTGGCGAAAGCCGGCACATTGATGCGGCAAAGTTCATAATCCTTGCCTTCCGCGATGGTCCGCCGGATCGCGTCGATTGCCTGGAGATCGACATCGGTTGATTGCCGCAAAAGCGAGAACAGATCCTGAATTTCGGTCATCGTGCAGGCTCCGGAAAATGCGCCCCCTAGGTGGTTCACCGGAACCGGTCTTTGTTCCGAGCGCTCCATCTTACTTCGAAACGGATCGTACGGCCATTCGAATGGCAAAGCCCGCGCGACGGTTCAATTTCCGTCGGGATTTTCACCGATCGCAAGCGGCACTATGGTGAGTCCATGGGGTATTCATCTTTGGGACTTTCTCCCGCGCCGACACCCGGCAACCCGCCATTTCCCGCGGCCCTGCGGCTTTTCTCGGCGGGAGTCATCATCGTCCTGATCGTCGGCGCCGGCCTGTTTTTCGCGCCTGCGCTGGTCAAGCCGCGCTGGCCCTGGGCCGTCACGCCGTTCAATGCCCGCTTCCTCGGCGGCTTCTACACCGCCGAAATGGTCGTGATGGCGGCGCTGCTGGTCTGGAACCGCTGGTCGCCAGGCAGGCTCGTGCTTGTCATGGCCTTCATCTTCACCGTCATCGTGTCGGCGGCTTCGTTCTTCAGTCTCGGCTATTTCAACTTCGAGCGCAAAGCGCCCTGGCTCTGGTTCTTGGTCTATCTTGCTTCGGTCGCGGTATCCGGATCGTTCCTTTGGCGGGCCAGGGGCCGTCCTTCCGCAAAGGGCGTGACCTTAAACTCTGCATGGCGCGGCTACATGTCGATGGAAATGGTGATCCTCGGGCTCTATGGCGTCGGTCTGTTGCTGTTTCCCCTGACATTCGGCGGCTTCTGGCCGTGGCCGATCGACGCCTTCCACGCTCAGGTCTACAGCGCCATCTTCCTCGCCGGAGCGGGCGGCACATATCTCGTCAGGAAAAGCGCGCCGCGCGAAGAGCTGCTGGTGCTCGGTCTGGCGCAGTTTCTGGTCGGCTTGTTTGCCATCCTTGGCCTTGTCATCACCGAGGCCGCAGTGCACCGGATCGACTGGACGGCGACGGGAACATTGTGCTGGCTCGCCCTTTTCGGCTGGATCGGAATCAGCGGCATCTTCAAACTCTACGCCGTCTCCTGGTACTTCAGCGCGCAATCGGCATCATAGGATGATGAGATGGCTGGATTTTCAGATGATGTCCGGTGCATCGTGCCGGGCCCATTGCCTTTGCCGGGAAAGCCATGACCAGCACGACCTCGCCATTCGCAAAGAAAATCCAGCCGCAACTCCGGGCCATTCGGCCAAGCGATGCGGAGGCGCTTTGCGCCATCTTCAACATGCCGGGCTTCCGCTGGGGCACGCTCAGGATGCCATTCGAGATGGTGGAGCAGGTAGAACGGCGTATCGCCAAGTCCGGCCAGGAAACCACCTGGATCGTTGCCGAGCTGGACGGCAAGGTCGTCGGCCATGGCAGCCTGGTCGTGCAGGGTTCGCCGCGCCGTTCGCACATCGGCGAGATCAATATCGGCCTTGACGATGGCTTTGTCGGCAAGGGTATCGGCTCTGCCATACTTGGCGCGCTGCTTGACGTGGCCGACAACTGGCGCGCCCTGAAGCGAGTCGAATTGACCGTCTATGCCGACAATGAACCGGCCATCCGCCTCTACACAAGCCACGGCTTCGAGGTCGAAGGCCGGCATGTGAAGGCCGGCTTTACCGAAGGGCGGTATCACGACCTTCTGAGCATGGCCCGGCTGCGGTTCTGATGACCACGGACTTTGATCCGACCCTTAAGGCTCCGGTGGATGTTCTGGCAGTGCTATCACTGCTCTGCCCGGAAGTCGTGCGTGACATCGAGCAGAACTGGAATGCACCGGTTTCCGAATACGCCCGCCATCTGTGGCGGCCGGTGGCAAGGCCTGCATCGAGTCCGGCGATCGCTGCCCGTTCGATCCTGCTTGATATACTGCATCAGCGCCTTGATTTGATCATGCAGCCTGAAGAGGTCGGCAAGGCCCTTGAAGAATTCGACCACAGACCGGTGATTCAGTCCGGCCTCCACTGCCTGCTTCTGATGGACCGGATCACCTTCGATGCCCTCCTGTTTGCCTGGCTCGGCGCGGTCGAAAACGGGCTGTCGGCCTTCGTCGGCTTCATGGGAACGACGATGACCATGGAGACAATTGGCCGGGAGGGGCCGGGATGGCTCGATGTCGGCGACGACAAGGTCAACTTGTTTGGCATGGGGCGCCACAAACTATGCCGCAAAAGCGCCTGCGCGGCCGGCCCGGTCACCCTCAACAAGCGGGCGCTCGAAGCGGTGGGCGACGAAACGGATGCCAGCCGCTGGCTGGGCACACTGCTCGCCAGCCAGGACAAGGTGTTTGGAACCGCCGCCGATGCACTGACAGAACTCAACGAGGATCTGGTCGCCGATTGGGATCGTTCCGGCATGGCTCGGCCGGTGTTCATCGATGACCGGCTCGCGGCTTCCGTCGTGGCGCGGCATCTGGACCATGACAGCAGCCTTCTTTCCAAGCTGCTCCTTGAGCCCGCAAGGCGTCAGCGTCTCGAACGTACCCTGCAAGAGACCGAATCGAGCCCATTTGGCAGATTCCTGCCCAATGCCACGGCCTATTTCTGGGGCATTCGCGAGGAGCGCGTGCGCAAGCTCGTCCTCGAGAACGGGCACCTGATCGAGCCTGAAAGGCCGAATGGTCTTTCCATCCCGTTCGAGCGGGCGCATCTCAAGCAGGCGCTGCTGGACGGCGTGCTGCTGCCGAACTTGTTCCTGACGTTCCTCGTTCTTGCCATATTGCCGCGCGTGCGGGTCGTGGGCGGCCTGAGGCAGATCGGTTATGTAGCGCTTTTCCATTCGATCCTGCTGGCCGCGCTGGATGAAACCGCGCCGGAAGAGCGCGGTCTGGCTGCCGAGTTGCAGGTTCGGGAAAATGCCTGGGGCACCCGGGTCATCGATGAAAAAATGTCGGTCCGCGAACAGGTTGCCGGCCTGCCGGCAGGGAGGCTGTTTCCTGACCTGCTCGGGCACTACCGTTCGCACACCTTTGCCGAGACGACCGACGACCTGAAACTGGTTCGTGAAAACGCCCGATGGCGCAAGATAGGCCGAGCCTTTGGCGTCTGATCCGGGCCGCATGCCCTCATTTGTCATTGCACTATTCCGGCCTTGCGGAGCCCGTCGACCGTGAGTTCGATATCGGCAGGGTTCTTGTAAGGCAAGACTTTGCGACGGTATTCCAGCGAATAGTCAGGATTGACGCGAGCAGTTCCTGCCATGCCGCCCACGCGTGGGGAAAACGGCCCAGATGGCCGTAACTGTCGTTGCGAGCCAGCCCCAAGTCGCCCAATGAGGGTCACTAGTTGGGTCAAATCTTTGCGTTGATCATTTGCGGCTTGAGATGCAGTGCGCTCCAGGATCGGCAACCGGAAATCAGGCTGGGAGCCGCCACATTCGTACACGACCTGCACCACGCAATTCCGTTTCCTCAAGTGGGTCGCAAGCAAATTTTGGCCCAAGCAGTTGGCGCGTTGCATCGGAGATACGGATTTCACCGGGCTCCGCGGACGTTTGAATACGTGAGGCGAGATTAACGGTCTCGCCCCACAGGTCATAGGCGAACCGCCTTTTGCCTATGACGCCAGCGACGATCGGTCCCGAGTGAATTCCAATTCTCAGCCTTATCGGTTCTCCTGCGAAGAGTTCGCGCTTGACCGCCTTGCGCAGTTCAACTGCATAGTGCGTGAGGGCTCGTGCATGATCGGATCGCGCGGTGGGCAGGCCAGCGACCACCATGACACAATCGCCGATAGTCTTGATCTTTTCGCAGCCGTGTCGTTCCGAGAGCCTATCCGCCGCCTTGAAAAAGTAATTCAAGATAGCGAGCGTAGTCACCGCTCCGACGCTGCGCGCTCTTTCGGTAAAACCGACGATGTCGGCAAAAAGCACACTCACCTCCGCGTGGTTGTCGGCAATTTTCTTTTGCGCTTTCAACCGCTTCGCGATCGACGCCGGAAGAATGTTGAGGAGCAGGGATTCCGCGCGCTGGTATTCACGCGACAATCCCTCCTGACTCTTCCTCAACGCCTCATTGGCCGAATGTAACTTCTCGTTGAGTTGGCGCTCCCTCTCTTGCAGAAGAGTCATTTCATAAGCCTTCTGTTGAAGCCGCTGCTTGTTGTCGCGTTCGGCAGTGGCATCAAGAAAGAGCAGCCACACGCAGTCATCATCAGCAAAAAGATGAAGGTCCGCGACACGCCCGCTGGGCAGTTCGACCATAGGCATATGAAATGGAAGCTCCGGGCAAGGCAGCAAACCTTCCATGAATTCAAGCTGGTCGGCTACAGGCTTACCGATGCGAAGGCATGAGAGCCCGTAATGTTCAACGTTACCGCCCTTCGCCGCTGTCCGCAGCTGGGCGTCAATTTTCACATACGCAATAGCACGCTCGTTGTAGAAGAAATCGTAAATCCAGCTTCCGACCTCTCTTGGCAATCTTTGCATGGTCTATTTGGTGACCATCGAAGCGAGTTTAAGAAACGCATCATCGACATGCTCACCCGAGAGCGCACTTGTCAGATAGACTTGCCATCCGCGTTGCCTCAGTTCGTCAATTTCTCTATCTGGTATTACCCACCGATCGGCCAGATCTGATTTGTTGAAAAGCAGTACGAACGGCATAGCACCGAATTCAGCCTCGACCCGCTCGCGCAGCGTGAGTGCAGCGGTAAGGGTAGCGGCGCGGGTTCCATCGACGACAAGCACGAGGCCTGTCGCACCTCGCACATGGCTGACGCGGAATGAGCCGATATCATCTTCGCCGGCCAAATCCCATAAAATCAGATCCACTGTTTTGTCCGGGAGTGCGACACTCTTTTTGTCGATTTTCACTCCCACCGTGGTCAAGTAGGTCTCTGAAAAGATGCTTTTCACAAACCTGCGAACCAGGCTCGTCTTTCCAACAGAGAACCCGCCCAACATACAGATCTTTTTTTGCAACATCTTGGGCTCCGACCTAGTCCAAGTTTACCGTAACGGAAACCCGGCGATTGGTGGAGCTACCAGCCTGACTATTTTCAGGCACCGCCGGTTCAAAGGTGCCCGCGCCCCGAACCAGCAGCAGTTCCGGGGCGACGCCGCGCTTGTTGAGAAGCGCACGAACTGTCTCGGCACGGGCGGCGCTGATCGACGCGTTGGCCGTCTCACGGCCCGTGGTGTCCGAATGGCCGGTCAACATGAACCGCGCAGTTACGCCTGACTTGCGGGCATTTTGGGCGAATTCCTTTATTTGATCCGCCAATCTGTCGAGAACCGGCGTCTGCTCTGGTCCCGGCACAACTTTGCCGGAAGAGAAGAAAATGTCGGTCGTCTGGATAGACTCTCTCAAATGATTGAGCTCTGCAAGGTCCAGCTCACGCAGTTGCGAGACATCCAGAACCACTCCGTCCGCCGAAAGTTGTTCAGCGGCGGCCTGCGCCCGGTTGATCCAGGCGGCAGGAGCCTCGCCCACGACAACGATGCGACCCTGGATGATCGAAAGTCGGACCGATTTCGGCGGCGTCAGCGACGCCGTCAGCCGCTTCACCACAAACTTCGGATCAAGGCTCTGGTAGAATTGCCACTGTGAATGAACGCGGGCAGGATCGACCTCCGTTCCGGACAGCAGAGCTTGCGGGTCGGCGGCAAGCGGGTCTCGCAGGCCGGAAATATAGAAATGTCCACCCCTGGTCGATTGTTGGGCGACGACAATTCCCGGTTGGGCCTCAAGTCGCGACACATAATACTGCCAGTGCTCCGCCGCGCGTGCTTCGGGGCTCACATCACGAACCTTGGAAATGTCGAATTCCGGTCCACCTGCCGAAAGCTGTCGGGCCGCTGCGCGCGCCCGATCTATCCAGGTGTCGGGAGCCTCGCCCTCGGCAATGATGCGATTATTGACGATCGAAAGTCGTACTGTATCCGGTGGATACAGCGACGCCGTCAGCCGTTTCAACACGAACTCCGGCTCAAGGCTCTGATAGAATTGCCATTGTGAATGAACCCGGGCGGGATCGACCTGCGTTCCAGACAACAGCGACTGCGGGTCGTCGGCAAGCGGGTCTCTCAGGCCGGCAATATAGAATCGGCCATCGCGTATTTTTTGTTGTGCAACGATGATGCCCGGCTGGGCCTCCAGTCGCGACACGTAGGCCTGCCAGCGCTTCGCCTCGAGTACTTCGGGGCTTACGTCACGAACCTTGGAGATGTCGAATTCCGGTCCGCCTGCCGAAAGCTGTCGGGCCGCTGCACGCGCCCGATCTATCCAGGTGTCGGGAGCCTCACCCTCGGCAACGATGCGCTCATTGTCGATTGATAGTCGTACTGAATCCGGCGGAGCCAGCGACGCCTTCAGCCGCTTCAGCACGAACTCCGGTTGAAGGCTCTGATAGAATTGCCACTGCGAATGAACCCGGGCGGGATCGACCTGCGTTCCAGACAACAGCGACTGTGGGTCGGCGGCAAGCGGGTCTCTTAGGCCGGCAATATAGAATTGGCCGTCGCGCGCCTGTTGTTCGGCAACGATGATGCCCGGCTGGGCCTCCAGTCGCGACACGTAGGCCTGCCAGCGCGACACATAAGCCTGCCAGCGCTGCCCGGATTGCCAGGAAAGAAAGAACCAACCGCCTGCCAGAATCAAAAACAGCAGGGCCACGGCGGCCACCAGCCACGGAAATCCCTCGTTTGATTCCTCCTGCTTCTGCTCCACGCAGGTCCGCAATTGCGCCTCTACCCCGGCCAACTGCGAACTGTCGCCGTCAAACTCTACTAAAGCCTGTGAGCATTCCTCATGGATGCGAAGCAATACATCGCGAACTATTTCATGCAATTCCTCTGGCGGATTTCCCCGGATCACCGAAACCAGGGTCGCAAACGGTCCAACTTCCGACCAGAGACGAAGGTCGCCAAAACGGATAGTGTCCAGGCCGCTCTGCTCTCTCTCGTTGAATGAATCTTTCACAAAATCTTGAATTGCACTAAGCATCGACGAAATCAGCTGGGGATCTTCGCTCGTCGCATTGTCGGCAGCTACATGCGCTATCAAAAGCCCGGAATTACGATTAATGAGAAAGGCATGCTCTACACGATAGATAAGAGAATGCTTTAGGACAACTTCCGAGAAGCTCGCACCTGTCCTCCAAGCTTCAAATCTCCACTTGAGCCCATGCCAGGTAAATATATGTCTTAAAGTTTCATTCAGTGACTGAAATGTCTGGTCGATCTTTTCCCCGATCGACTTGCGGATTGCCGGCAGAAACACCGGGTATAATATATCCGTCAGCGTGCGCGGGCTCTTCTGGATTGACCGTTGCACAGCCCGTTCGACAGCTGGCGCAAGCGCCTCGCCGAGCTGCGCATGAGTCGCTCGCGCGACCGCAATGGGAAGAACATCGCCCACCGCTGCCGCAAGCTGCTCGGGTTCGTCCAGCAGATGCGTAACTCGTGAAAGCTCCGAAATTTCGCGGCTGACCAGCAACTGGCGCAGCGTTTCCATGCGAGGATCGGCGGTTGGAACTCCGTCGAAACGCGCACGATAGTCCGGATCAACGTTCCGGGCAATTTCGACCAAAAGACGAGCCAGAGCCTCGCGATCAATTTCTGTATCGTTCGAGGCTGCTCTTTGTGGAAGACTGATTGGGTCGACGGTTGACGTCAAGGTCCCATCAACTCACTTTCCAGCTACGATCCGAGTTGCCCTTGCTGCCGACGGGATCCTGATTCAGACATTTCGCAACCTCTACAAACAGGCCAGCCAAAAGATTTCGGTCGGTCTTAACGTTGCTGAGATCGGCAAACATTTTCTCGATCAGCATCTGAACGCCTTCATTCTTCTGCTTAATTTCCTCACGCAACAAATGATCGTTTCGATTTATCCGGTCCGAAACGTCCCGCTCAAGCGCGCTCAATTGATCCGACAACGCACGCACCTGCTTTTCAAGTGCCTGGTTTTGCTCGCGAAGATTCCGGTCAATCTCCTTGTCGGCATCGGCTCGTGAGTCTTTTTCGTTCCGCAATTGCGCCGCGAGCGAATCGATCTGCTTCTTTGCATTTGACTCGTACATCTCAAGATTGCGCTTGGCTTCGGATTCGACATCCTTGAAGCGCTGCAACACCCGTTCTTCAAGCTTGGAAAAACGGCGGTCATAGTCCTGCATCTGGTTGCCGAACAGCAGATCGCGTATCTTGTCGACACCTACGGCGTCGCCGGCGCCCCCGTTTTCGCGAACCTGGGCCGCCATGAAGTTCAGCCCGCTTCCGTCTGCATTACCGATCAAATTTGCGTCCGCCTTGTTTGCGGAGGAAACGGCACTCGAAGTACTCGAAGATTCCTTGGCCATCCTTATACCCCTCTATTTGAACCACCTGCCACAGTGCAGAGACCCATAAACAGGTGAAGATGCCAGCAAAATCCGCGACCTGCAAGCCGGAATCTTCTTGGCGCAAGCCAATTTGCGTGCTCTTTTTACACGTCTTGGACCGGCCGAAAAAGCACCAGTACCGCTAGGTGTTGCTCTCGCCCCTCTCTGCGATAGCAACCATAGCCGTTTAATCTAATTGGTTATCGAGCGAAATCTACTATGAAGCCGAGTGATACAATGGCATTATGTATATCTATTTAGACAGATGTAAGTAATGAGTTTTCATTAGAAATTGCTAAAATAGCTGTTCCAGCGGGCAGCATATTGGCTCTCGCTCCGCTATATACTGCCACCATCAGCTTCCGGCGCGAGCTCAACAGTAGAAGGAGAATCTTCTTTTCACACGCGGAATCGCCGATCAAGAATGCAGCCCGGAATCGAGGTGTTTCGGTCGATAGGAGAGAGCAATAGGTCCCAATAGCTGGCAGTCATTCAACCAAAGCTTCAGTGGGCTTGCATTGTTGCGTCGTCGATTGCAAAGGACGGCAGTTTGCCATAGCCAGGCCAGGGACCGCAGCTTGTGGTCATGGCGCCGAGTTCAGGGATCGACATGAGTATGCGGCATGCTTGGCTTTGACGTGCATCTGCGACAGCCGGCGTCCGATCTCGGCGGCACGGATGAAATGCTGCGCCAGGCTTCTAACGTCGCTAGCAGGACAGGAGCAAGCTCGCACTGCAGCCAAATGGCGGCGCGACGGCTCGGAAGAGTTCACGGGAGACTGTTTGGATGCAGCATCCTCGGTGACCGTTTCCTTTGGCGGGAAATCGCCGGCTATGTCTCGGGGCTCTTGTACCTTCGAACCAGGCTTGGGTAAGACGGCATGGCGCATAATCCATTGGTTTCAATCGTGGTTCCTGCGCACAACGCAGAGGTGACGCTGGCGCGCGCACTCGATTGCCTTCTCGATCAGGAAATCGTGGATTGGGAGGCGATCATCGTCGACGACGCCTCCACGGACCGCACCCCCGCGATCATTGCCAGTTATGTGGAACAAGATTCCCGATTTCGGACGTTGAATTCTTGCGCCCGTGGCCCCGCCGGCGCGCGCAATAGCGGGATTTCGACGGCGCGCGGCCACTGGCTCATGTTTCTGGATGCGCACGATTGGGTAGACGCCAGCTTCCTCGCGAAAATGCTAGCCGCACTGGAGGCTGCGCCCGATTCAGTGGCCGCCTATTGCGGCTCCCAATGCGTGATGCCCGATGGCGAACTTATCTGGTTGAGCATCTCGTCAGAGGTTGCGATCCAGCCCTTTGAAACATTTGCCCGCCGGTGTGCCATCGCCACCCACGCGCTGCTGCTCGACCGGGAGACAATCGTCGAGTTGGGCGGTTTCGATGTGTCGCTGCGTACATGCGAGGACTGGGATCTGTGGCAGCGCCTCGCCCGTCTCGGCAGAAATTGGGTAATGGTCGACGAGCCGCTCGCCTTCTACCGGGCTAGCCCCAACTCGCTCACCCGCAATTCATCTCAGATGCTGGCCGACGCGGAAATCGTCATCGCCCGTGGCTTCTCTGCCGACTCCAGAGTCAAACACCCGGTGACTATCCACGCCAACGGAGCGAACTCGGCGGATGGCCGCACCGCTTCCGAAGCACTCGCGTGGTTCGCATTTTGGAACGCCGCGTCGGATTGCGGCGGCGGCTCGGGCTCGATCAACCCGCAGTCCCTGCGCGCGCTTCCGGCCGGACGCAAGTGGGCGAGTGAGATCGCCAAGGTAGCCATCAACGGCCTTGCGGTGGGAAGCCTGTCTGTGCCGGCGCAACTGGCTGCCAGGTGGGGAAGGTTCGGCCGCGCCATCACCGAGTTGATTACCGAACTCAGCAAGGTCTGGGACAATCCCGCAGCGGCTCGCCGCATCCAGTATCAGCTTGAGCAAATGCTTCTCGACGCCGACGATCTTGGCGCGCCGCGCAGGCTGGCGCGAACACTTGGAATCCGCGTCGACGCTCGAAATCCGACCTCGACCGAACTGCCGGAAGGAATCGACCAAATCTATGCCTACCTGATGATGGATGGCCACATCGAGGCCGTCGTACAATTCGGCGTGCTCGGGACAGTGACAAGGGATCATTGGATTGAACTGATCCGGAATTTCGCACCGCAAAAGGAGGCTGGCGCCAACACTCCGAACACGCTTCCAGCCCGGGTATTGTCAGGCACAGCCGAACGCGAGCCTGATCCGGACAGCCATTTCGGCAAACTCGCGAGATTGGCTGCGCAAGCGCGGGAGTTGGTCCGGTCGAGCGCCGAACCTGCGGAGCCTTCTGCCGCGCCGCGCCGTGCACGGCCCAGGCACGACGAGAATCGCACGTTGTTCTGGAATGGCTATTTCACGACCGAGGATCCCTGGAACTACGGTTCGTCCTATGAGCAGGAAAAATATGAGCGGCAACTCGAGATTCTGCCTGCGGGTCCCATCGGACGGGCACTTGAGCTCGCCTGCGCGGAGGGCCACTTCACGCGGCAGCTGGCGCCGCGAGTGGGCCATCTGACCGCAACCGACATCTCCGCCATAGCCGTGGGACGGGCCCGCGCGCGATGCAGCGATCAGCCGAACGTCGAATTCGGCGTACTGGATTTCTCCGCAGACACGCTGCCGGGTGAAATGGATCTGATCTTCTGTTCGGAAGTGCTCTACTATCTGGATGATCTCGCCGAGTTGCGGCGCATTGCCAAAAAATTCGCAGAGGCGTTGGCGCCTGGCGGCAGTTTCATCAGCGCCCACGCATTCGTGCTGCGTGACAATGTTGAAAGGACGGGCTTCGACTGGAACACATTCGGGGCACAAGCGATCTCAGAGGCGCTCGCAGCGACCGAAGGTCTCGTCCTCGAGCAGTCGATCCAGACCGAGCTCTATCGCATAGACCGCTTCCGCCGCCTGTCACCGCACGATGTAGTGACGGAACCGAGGATTGATCATGCGCCGATCCGCGCGCCCATCGGACTCGGGGTCGCCCGAAATATCGTCTGGGGCGGGGCGCGGGCCTTGCGCCGCGACGTCGCGCGCAGCGAGCGGCGGCCACGTATCCCTGTCCTCATGTACCACAGCGTCGCCGAAGAAGGTCCGGCTGCCCTCGCCCGTTTTCGGCTAACGCCCGCCGCATTCGCCAGCCAGATGGCATGGCTGCGCGCCAATGGCTTTCACGCGACCACGTCCGAGCAACTGGAACGGTCCATCGCCAACCGTCAGCCTTTCGCTGGCCGCCCAGTGCTCATCACCTTCGATGACGGCTTCCAGAATTTTGCCGACCAAGCCTGGCCAACCTTGCGCGCGAACGACCTGACCGCGGAAGTGTTCCTGGTGACTGACCTGGTGGGTGAAAGCGCGCAGTGGGATGCCGAAAACGGTCCGCCGACGCAGCTTATGGATGCCGGGACGGTGCGGCGGCTCGCCGCCGAAGGTGCGTTCTTCGGAAGCCATCTCGCGACGCATCGCGCGATCGATGGTCTGTCGAGCTCTGACTTGGCCGCCGAACTGCTGCGCTCTCGTATGTTCATCGAACGTTGGACCGGTCGGCCAACCTCGGCGTTCGCGGCACCCTTCTCTGTCACCGACCGACGGCTCGGCAGACTGGCCAAGGAGTCCGGCTATCGGATCGGCTTCGGCAGCAGACACGGGCCGGCGGACCTTAATTGCGATCCCATCGATCTTCCACGCATCGAGATTCGCGGGGATCGCTCGCTCGACGACTTTGTCGCCACCGTCGAGGCCATGCTCGATTAAACGGTGAACTTTGTCACGGTCATCGGTCCCGCTCACGTGCGCAAGATCGACGAAACGCTCCGCACTCGCCAGACTGCTGCGATCGCCCGATGTCACCCCGAGATCGGAATGACCTGCCCCGGCGGCTGAGTAAACACTGCCAAAATACCCGGCGCATCAGCATCTTCAAGCGCGGCATGCGTGGCACCTATCAGCCTTGCGCAAAAAAGCATCTGCACCGCGACCTCTCCGAATATGACTTCCGCCATAATTCACGCGTAGCCCCTGGCATGAACGACGATGCACGGGCCGGTCGCAGCCTCGATGGTATCGTCGGCAAGCGCCTCGCCTCGGGTTACTTCACACGGAAGCGAGCGACGGCGCTTAAGCCGAACCATAATAGGGCCTTTCGTAGGGTTCGGAGCTACCACCTGTGCAGGCTAACTGTATTCGATAGCCGCTTTTCCCGTGCAGATGGATTTCAGATTACGAGCAAATAAGTAAACGTCTCCGAAGTAATTCGGATACATTTCCACAAGCTTTTCTTTCTTATCTACCTCGACCAAGACAGCCTTCACCTCACTGCCCCTTAGCTCGATTTTTTGCTCGATCTCTTTCAGTTTTCGCGCACCTAATATAAGCGCCCAGAACGGCTCGATGGACAATTTATGATCTTTTCCATATTGAAGCAAATAGTATCGAGTTTTGGCTGCTTTATGTACGAAGTTTTCTGGGCAGTGAGTAGTATTATTGATTTTCTCTAGTATGCCGATCGCATCTATACGCTTGTTGAGATCCCGCAATTCTCGAACCCGGTCATTGTGATCCGGAACACTTACATGAACGGGGCACTGCTCAACGTGCGCGAATTCCGCCGACATAAGCTGGAAAAGGCGAAGCCAATCCTGGTCGCCCTCTCCGTGCTTCAAATCCTGGCCCCGGAATAGCCCGACAGCCTCAACCGCAGTTGCCCATGAGTGCTGAAGCTTGGTACGAACTTGCAACTCGATGCGTCGTCCGTCGAAAGCCTCGGTGTCGGCATCTCTGGGTCGGTATTTGAAAACAATATGGTGACTTCGATACCCGTCCGGCTTCGGCTCATCGATATAGTTAAACTCCCTAGAGTGGATCTCATGGGGGAACTTGTCTCGCATCGATGCGAGAAGCGAGCGAACACCTCTGATATCGGCCATGATCGCTCGGCAACCGCCGATGTCGTTCATGGTGTCCAAATTGGTGGTGGACTCTCGAAGCTTCCGACGAATGGATGCCATGCGCTTCGGCCGGGATGCCATGTCGCCCTCCAGTCGCAGGGCTCTTATGTGATGACCGACAGAGAACCGAACGCTGCGCATCGGCAGAAAGTGCGAGTCGCGCCAGCTATTGGCGATTGAGAAGATTTCGAGTGCGTCCACATACTGGCCGACAGTGATGTCTCGTCCGAACTGAATAGGTTTTGCCAGCCGGTCGCCTGCCTTGCGAACGGCTTTCATGCTGTAGGCAAGGCGCGGGTACTCAGTCATTGGAGCCAAGAAATCAAGATAGCCCGCCTCATTCTGGACTGGCCGGACTATCGCAGGGGAATCAGATCCCAAGAGTCATATCCGTTTGGGTAAGCGAAGTACCATAGCGCGCGACATCGGATCTCCGCGAGCGATCGTCTCGGCCGTATCTGCCTAGATCGCGCCCCTGGACATGACGCGGACGTAGATGCCGTCACGGTCAGCCAGCTTATAGTTCTTTTCAGTGCTTTAAGGGCGACGCCGACAACATAGCAATTGCCTCCTGAAAGATACCTCAGGACAATCGAAGGCTTCATGGCAGGAAATTGCCTTTTCTCCATCGCATTGGGCATTAAAAAGCACCACCGTGAGCCTTATTGCTCTGATGGTGGTACCTAGAAATCCGGGTGGGCGATATGCGAAGGTTCATCAAAGCCAATCGACGTTTGAGTGGGCCTGAATCATTCCCACTTGATTGTTCATGTCGGCGACGATCAGCGTCGGTGGCGGCAGTTCATCGAGGATTGGTCTTCGAACGATCTCCTCCCCATCGGCGGTGGCGCGACCGATAGGCCGCATGTTGAGGACGGCCATGCCGAAGCCGGATGCGACGGCCGAGCGCACCGTTTCGTAAGAGCGCGTGCGAAAGCGCACCTCCGGCCGTTTCGCCAGCTCCTCGATCGGCTCTCGAACGCGTGAGGACGATGCTGGGAAATCTTCCTGAATGATCCGTGCGGAACATTGGAAACCTTCGGACGGGTTCGTTCTGGAGCCCAATGCCCTAGAGGCAGCAACAGAGACCGAAGCCAACCTAGCGCTCACTGCCGGACCGGGAGCCGGCAAGACGGAGATGCTCGCAACGCGCCGACTTTCTCCTGCGGACGCGAAGCTGCAGATACCCAAAGCGTATCCTTGCGATCTCCTTCAAGGTCGATGCCAGCACGAACCTCAAGGCGCGCGTAAGGCGCCGGTGCGGCCACCAGCTTGGGGAACGCTTCGACAGCTTCACATTCCATCGCTTCGTGCTCCGCATAATCCAGCAGTTCCGCCTCGCGCTCACCGGGCAGGACGTACTGGCTGCGGACTTCTCCGTCGGGCCGGCTCGCATCCAGGGCCAGTCGATTACATTCAGGGACATGATCCCTCTTGCGAAGACGATCGTCGAGGGCAGCGTGATCGCGCGGAACGCGCTGAGGAAACATACAGCCAGGTATTCTTGGACGAGTTCCAGGACTGCACCGATCTCCAGTACGGCCTCATTAAGGCCTGTTTCCTTGGAACCGGCGCGCAACTCGTAGGGGATGTCATGGAAAGACAGTCTATCGCTATCGTGCAAAGGGAATGCCTGAAATCCGCCTCCCCGGTCAGCCCGGCGATCCGGAATTCGAGGCTGCCTATGAAAGGGCAACGCAGGGCCAGGGCCTCAAGGCAGCTATTATCGACCTACCCGGTCGGGCGTTGCCAAAGACATTCGGTCATGCTGCGCGGCGGCTTGAAGCGACGATGGAATGGCTGGACTTTGACGAAGCGACGCAGCGGAAGAATGCCCGTCTTATTGAACGCTTCCTTCGGATGCAGGTCGATCCTGCCTGTCCGCTAACTTGGCGCGATACGCCCGTCGAACATCTCGACGCCGACCATCTGCGTTCGATTATAGAAAGCGTCTTTGCCGCCACAGGACGGTTGCCAAGCACCTGCTGGTCGCAATCAAGAAGCTCTTGTGGGTGGGGATCGAAATTGAGAAATGGATCAAACCGCAGAACGAATCCTCACTGTCGATCCACGTCCGGATTCCTAATCGACCGCCAATCCCGCGTGGCGGGTCCCCATTCGGGAAAAGTTCGAGGCGCGCCATCCGATTGGCTCCCCGCCCCGCACCTGCTACGCGCTCGCGTTCTGGCTCGGCAACCGTCGAGGCGATATCGCCTCGTTGGAATGGGACGATTTGGTTTTCGAGGAGATCGAACTGTTCGACGGGGCTCTAGAGGTGATCGAGGCCTTCGATTTCCGGCAGAAGAAAACCGCAACCATCACGGCGGGCGCGAGATGTTTATTGGCGCCGCTTGATCGTTCGAAAGGCGGCACGGTGCTGAAGAATGCCTATGGGCACCCATTCGCGGAAAAGAGCCTCACCGGCATGATGGCACATTGGCACAAGCAGGCCGGCATTCCGGAGGGCTACACTCTGCACGGGCTACGCCGTACCTTCGGCACGTATCTCGCCGAATGCAACATCCAAGCGCGTGCTATCATAGAGGCGATGGGGCATTCTTCCATGACGGTGACGGACGAATATGTCCGAGAGGCCAACAAGAAGCGAATGGCTGTCGACATAGCCCGCGCCATCAATGAGCGCGAGGCCAAACGCGATGCGATGAAGCAGCGAGCGGCCCTGCGCGTCGTCAAGTAAGTGAAATCAACCGACCATGCGCAGCGTGGCCATATCAGCGGCCCTTTTTTTGGGGCCCACAATGGGTCCAAAACGTTTTGGACCGACGCATATTTTGATCAATAGACTCAATGGTTATGGTGGTGGTGGCAGTCAGGAGCGAACCAGTCTCTCCCATTTTCCCTGATTAGGCACAAAAAACAGCGACTTTCGGGCGTTTTTCGACTGCGAGAGGGAAACTGTATGGAACTCGCGCTGCAGATTCAATCGCTTATCGGAGAATTCCCTACACGTATTAACAGGGAAGTCATTGTCGGCAAGCAGGGAATTTGAGCGCGAAGGTGCAACCTGAAGATGGGTTTTGCGAGGTAAAGTGACAGAGCCCGCAGCGAGCCAGCCAATGGATGGCGGCAACTCGTACTCTAGTGAAGCTCGGGCATCTGGAAATGGCCTGGCTCCCGATCGCCCGCCAATTTTTTTATCTCGACGAGAGCAGACTGGGCTGAGGGGCCTTGACCAAGGAATGATGTCCCCTCATCCCGTGTCAGCATGTTCGGATTGCCATGAAGATCAAGGGCGCCCGGTCTTGCATAGGCCTCTGGATGATACCACGCGCCTGAGGCAAGTTGCACAACCCCGGCCATGATGTCTTGAGATAGCACCGCGCCGGCGAGGCAAGCACCCCGGTCATTGAACACGCGCACTGTGTCACCGTTCTGGATTCCACGTGCTGCGGCATCACTGATGTTGATAAGGATTGGCTCACGCCCGGCTATTTTTGAAGCCCGGCTCAGCTTTGCGTCGTCGAGCTGGCTGTGAAGTCGAGTCGAAGGCTGATTAGAAATCATATGAAGCGGGAAACGCTCGGCGGCCTTTGCCGAGTGCCATTCCTTCGGCGGCAACCAGACCGGATGGCCAGGGCAATTGTCATAGCCGTAGCCCGCAATCGTCTCACTGAAAATTTCTATGCGTCCTGATGGCGTTCGAAGCGGGTTGGCCATGGGGTCGGCACGGAAATCGCCGAACAGGATGAAGTCGTCCTCCGGCGACGGCACCTCGACAAAGCCTTCCCTCCAGAATTTTGAAAACTCAGGCAACTCTACATTGTGCACCCGAGCCTTCGAGCGACATCCGTCGTAAGCATGCTCGATCCACCCACGAATATCGCGACCCTCCGTGAACTGCTCCTGGAAGCCAAGCCGGCCGGCCAGGTCACTGAAGATGTCGTAGTCGTTGCGCGCTTGGCCAACGGGTTCAATCAGTTGCGGCATCGCGACGATGAAGCGATCGCGGGGTGATGCTCCGACATCATCCCGTTCAAAGGTGGTCGTCGCCGGCAATACGATGTCCGCTTGGCGCGCCGTCGCCGTCCACCAGACCTCATGCACGATGATTGTTTCTGGCCTGTTCCAGGCTTCGACCAGACGGTTGATGTCCTGATGGTGATGGAACGGATTGCCGCCCGCCCAATAAACGAGCTTGATATCAGGGAAGGTTATCGTCTTGCCGTTGAATGGGATTGTCCTGCCCGGCTGAAGCAGAAGATCCGCCATTCGGGCCACTGGAATTGCCAGACCCAGCGGGTTCTTGCCAGACTCCATCGCCGGAGAGCTGGTCGGCCGACGCGGCGTACCCATCCCGTTGATCGACCCATAGCCGAAGCCGAAGCCGCCGCCCGGCAGTCCGACCTGGCCAAGCATCGCGGCCAAAGCGATGAGTGCCCAGTAAGGTTGTTCGCCATGGTCGGCGCGCTGCAATGACCAGGTTGCTGAAAGCATCGTGCGGGCGTCGGCCATGCGCAGCGCTAGACCAGAAATCCTGTCCGCATCAATGCCGGTGAGGCCGGAGGCCCAGGCCGCGGATTTCGGCGTGCCATCCGTGAGACCGAGAACATAGTCGCGGAACCGCCCGTAACCGACCGTGTATCTGTCCAGGAAGGCGAGGTCGACACGTTCGTTGACAATCAGGGTGTGCGCAAACGCCAGCATGAGAGCGGTATCGGCGCCCGGCCTGATCGGCAGCCACTCGGCACCGAGCCAATCACTGAAATCGCGTTTGAGAGGACTGATCGAGACGAACTCGACACCTGCCTCCCGCGCCTGTTTGAGCCAGCCCGGACTTTCGTGGTTGCCGGCGCCTCCGGTGGTGATGAGCATGTTCTTTTCGGCCGCGCCGCCGAACAGAACCATGAGCTTCGTGTTCTTGATGATGCTCGGCCAGTCGGTGACAGGCCCTGCAACGGCTTCGATGCCGCCCACAATGTGCGGCAGCAGCACTGCCGCCGCACCCCAGCTGTAATTGGTCACCTGATCGACGCAACCGCCGAACCCGTACAGGAAACGATGGACAAGCGTGCGGGCGTGATTGATCCGCCCTGCGCTCGACCACCCATACGAGCCGCCGAAGATCGCTTTGTTGCCGTGCTTTTCCTTCACGCCGCGCAGTTGCCGCGAGACCAGCTGAAGCGCCTCCTCCCAGCTCACCGCAACAAACGGCTCGGCTCCGCGCCGCCGGGACAGGTCGCCTGGCCCTCTCAGCAGATAACCCTCGCGCACCATCGGCTGCGCTACGCGCGAGGCGGCATGCACGGCGCTCGGAACGGACTGGATCAGAGCCGATGGGTGGCTGTCGTGGCCGAAGGGCGAGACAGAATCGATCCGGCCGTCCTTCAGGTTCGCTTCGAATGTTCCCCAATGCGCGTGGCTCAGCCTACGGCTCATTGCGCCCGATCGCCTCCGGTGCCGAGCGTTACGACCTCGCTTCGGTAGAGTTCGTCACGGCGTGTATCCATGTGGCTCTGCACCATGGTGCGGGTCAGTGCCGAGTCAGGCCATTCCGCAAGGAGACAGTCGTCGCTGCTTGCCCCAGCCGGACCTGCCAGAAGCCGGCCATTGGGCCCGACGATGAAGCTTTGCCCTAGGAAACGTACGCCGCCCTCTTCGCCGGTGCGGTCAGCGCAGGCGATGGTGATTTCATTGCTGCAGGCGGCGGCCATCGCCAAGTGCATCGCCATCGGAGCGACGTTTGGGGCATCCTGGGACTGACGTGGCGGGACGGACCAGTTGCTCGGTGAGGCGACAAGCGTTGCACCGCTTGCTGCCAAGGCGCGGGTCACCTCCGGAAACCAGAGATCGTAGCAGACTGCCAGTCCCACTCTCCCCCAGGGCGTGTCGATGCAAGCGAGTTGATCGCCGAGATCGAAAAGGCTCTTCTCGCGGCCAAAGACATGCGCCTTGCGATAGCGCGAAACAGCCCCGTCAGGGGTGGCGATGACGGCGGTGTTGTAAAGCTGTTCTCCATCCCGCTCCGCCATCCCGGCGATCAGATAGATGTTCAGGCGCAGGGCAATCTCGCACCACGCCTTTACGCTCGTGCCGTCGATGGTCTCGGCGATCGCGAGCAGCTGGGACCGGTCAGGAAACACCAGCCCCGTCGTGCAGCATTCCGGCAGGATCACGATCGAGGCGCCGCGCCGCGCCGCTTCATCGATCTTTACCAGGGACAAAGCGAGATTTGCGGCGACCGTGCCATGCACTGGCGCGTATTGGCTCACGGCAACGATCGGTCGCGTGCCGCCTCCTTCAGGCTGCGACATCTGTATCGCTCCATTCAGTAGCCAGGAAGGCGACGCGATCGCCCGAATGCACGACGGGGTCGCGCCTTACCGCGATCACCCAGCTGTCTGTCTCGACCGCGATGTCCTCGATGACATCACCAAACAGGTTGCGGATGCTACCGATGCTGCCGCCAGCTTTGACAGCTGTTCCAGGCAGTACCTTCGGTTCGAACAGGCCGCCGGCCTTCGCCAGCCGGTGGGCGCGCCTGGTCACCCGCCTTATCTGGCGGGCGACCGGGTCCGACGATGTGGCCAGGATGCCGATCTTGCCAGCCAGCCGCATGAGACCGGCGACGCCATGTTCGACGTGATCCTCCTGCAGCCGGCCGCCGCCGCCAAGCTCGACCATGAAAGCGATCGCTCCCAGCGAAAGCGACTGGTAATCCAACGCGCCGCCGATGTTTCCCGGCAACTCGCCTGACGCGTTGGCGACGGGCATGCGGCAGGCAACCGTGGGCTCAAAACACGCTATGTGCGCCAGCAATTCGGCTTCTGAGACCCGCGCTTCCGGATGGACCTTGTAGACGGCGTAGGGCGCGGCATCGAATGGCGTGCCAAGCGTGTGGATGTTGATCACCACATCGGCGGACTTGCCGAAACGATCGAAAAGGGCCGCCGCGGCGCGCTCGGTCGCAAAACCGTTCGCCCGGCCGGGAAAACTCTGATCCATGTCGATGCTGTCGATCAGGGCCGTCTTGCGCCGCTCGTCGAAGGCCAGCACGTTGGCAACCGGTGTCACCACGACGCTGCCGGTCATCACGAACGGGTCGAGCCGATCGAAAAACCGCTGTGCGGCAAACACACCATTGATTTCGTCACCGTGTACGGCGGCATTCACCCACAGACAGGGTCCGTCACCCTGGCCGCGCTTGACCAGATAGGGAATGCAGATCTCGCGCCCGCTTGCGGTGGTGCCCGCACTGATCGTGCCGCGTTCGGTAATGGGCGCAACAAATGGCTGCGACTGAGGGACACGCTCGTTCATGCTTTGATCCGTCTATCTCGCGGTTGTCAGACTGGCGCGGCCGACCTTGCCAGAGCAGGCTTGGGTGAAGCGCTGGCAGAGCCGAACGGGTAGTCGGCGGCGCCGCATTTGATCGACAGCGTTCGCGCTTCTTCGTGCAGCAACGCGATCAGTGAATCCGTCTCCTCCTCAGCAAAGAACCGGTCGGGAATGATGAGGCCGAGGGCAGCGACGGTGTCGTTCGAGCGCCCCAGCACCGGAACGGCAATCGCAGACAATCCAGGAGCGCTCTCCCCTCGGGTCAGCGACACGCCGCTGTCTCTTGTCTCCTCGACCTGGCGCCGAAACACCTCGGGATCCGTCACGGTGGAAGGCGTGATCGGATCAAGGCGACGATTGGCGACAAACGCCTCGAAGCCAGCCGGTGTGAGACCCGCCAGCAGGACCTTGCCGGCCGACGTCGCATGGAATGGCAGTCTGTTGCCGACGCGCCAGCGCCCGTCGATATAGTGCGGGCCTTCAACAGCGAGGATGTGCAAGATGAGATCGCCGCGCATCACGCTGAGCGTTGTCGAATGGCCGGTTCGCTCGACGATCTGTCGCAACACCGGAAAGGCGGCATGCGCCAGCGGCTGCGATTTGATGTAGTTGGAGCCGAGCTCAAACGCGGCAAGGCCAACGCGATAGCGGCGCGTCTGTTCGTCCTGCTCCAGAAATCCGTTGGCGCGAAAATCGGCGAGCAGCCGCGATACCTTGCTTTTCGGCAGGGCCGTCGCTTCGGCGATTTCCGTGACCGAAAGCGTCTGTTCCTCGGTTTCGAACAGCTTGAGCAGTTTGAGCGCTGTATCGAGCGTTTTCATCTTTGATGGCTGCCTCCGGTTTCGAACATGCTGACGCTTTCAGTTCAGGATCTGGAACGCGGCGTCAGTCGGCATCTTGCCCGCGCCATTGACCGTCTGGATGTCCTGCGGACAAGCCGAAATGACCATCAGCAGATCCGCCTTCACGTCGAAGAGAACATGGTCGCCCGGCCGTGAGACCGGAGGCTCGCGGGTGATGACGCCTGCGCCTGACACCGGAAAGTTCATGAACAGGTTGAGCGGTCCGGGTGTGAAGGCCAACTGCTTGCCAACGCTTGCCAACGCGGCGTGGAAGTTGTCGTTGCAATTGTCGTGGTAGCCTTCGTATTTCAGCCGCTCATAGGTCTTCCGGCTGCAGCAGCACATCAACGTGTCATGGATGCCAGGCGACGTGTCCTCGATCACCGTGAGCATCGGGGTGAACAGGTTGCTCACATAGGTGTCGCCGGTAGCCGGTATGATGCGGCTGGTCGATGATCGCGTATGCTCCATCGACATGTACTCCTTCATGTCATTGAGAGCGAAGGCCCAGGTGTCAAGCACCTGCGACCCGTGCGTGTTGATGATCTTCAGCCGGCTCCCGCGACGCACCTCGAAGGCAATGCCTTTGCGGGCCGGGATGACAGTTGTTTCGGCATGGCTCATGTCTCGCTCCATATGTCTGTCGTCTCAACCACCGGCTCGCCGCCGAGGAAGGCAGCCTTGATACGGGGATCATGCATGACGTCGCTGGCGGGGCCGTCTGCGAATTTGCGGCCGAGTTCCAGGACGATCGCGCGGTCCGAGATCATCAGCGATCCGAACACATTCTGTTCCGCCATGATGACAGTCACGCCTTTGCCCCGGATCGAATTCACCGTCTCGAACACCTCCGACTGCATCCTCGGTGAAAGGCCCAGTGACGGCTCATCGAGCAGAAGAAGCCTGGGGCTGTTTTCAAGCACCATCGCCGTTTCAAGGATCTGCTGTTCGCCGCCGCTCAGATTGCCGGCAAGCTGGCGCCATTTGCGGCGCAGCATCGGGAAGAGTTCGATCACGCTCTCGATCGCGGCCGACGCCCTTGTCCGCGGCAGAAGGTATGCGCCCATCTCCAGGTTTTCATGAACGGTCATCTGGGGAAAGTTGCACCGCCCCTGGGGCACGATGCCGATACCGGTCTTGAGCCTTGCAGCGGGCGACAGTCCCTCAACGGACTTGCCCTCGAAGGTCAGCTTTCCGGAGAAGTGTTTGTTGAGGCCGAAAATGGATTTGAGCAGCGTCGATTTCCCGGCGCCATTGCCGCCGATCAGGCTGGTCACCGAACCGGTGGGAAAGACCGCGGAGAAGTCGCGCACGATCGGATGATCGAGATAGCCGACCGACCAGTCTCTGATTTCGAGTGCGATGTCACTGGCCATGGAATGCTAGCTCCATCGCTACGGCGTCGGCCTTGCCAAGATAGGCGTGCAGCACACGCTCGTCCTCCTTGATGAGGGACGGCGGCCCCTCGGCGAGCTTTCGACCCTGCTCCATCACCACCACCCGGGAACAGTGTTCCATGATGAACTGAACGTTGTGCTCTACTATGATGAATGTCTGACCGTCGCCGTTGAGTGACTGGATGAGGCCGGCGATCCTCCTGATGACCGTCGGGTTAACGCCAGCCAGCGGCTCGTCGAGAATGACGATCTTCGGATTGGACATCAGGGCCATCGCCAGCGCGAGCAGCTTCTTTTGCCCGTAGGACAGGAACGCGGCCGGGAAGGCCGACATCGTCGCCAGCCCCACCAGATGGATCAGCTCGCGGCCGCGCTCGCTGGCCCGACGCTCGGCACCGCGGCAGGCCTGCGTGCCGGCCAGCGCCTGCCACCAAGCGACGCCGTCATAGGCCTGGCGCGCGATCAGCACATTTTCCATGAGTGTCAGCCGGTCATAGACGCGCACATTCTGGAACGTTCGGGAAAGGCCTGCCTGGGCGATCTGCTCGGCGCGCGCGCCAGTCAGCCGCTTCCCGTCAAGCAACACGGAGCCTTGGTCCGCCCTCGTGAAGCCGGTGATACAGTCGATGGAGGTGCTCTTGCCCGATCCGTTTGGTCCGATCAGGCCCAGGATCTCGCCCCGCTCGACCACGAATGTCAGGTCATCGACCGCCCTGATGCCGGAAAATGATTTGCTCAGGCCCTCAACCGAGAGAAGTGGCTGCTGTGACGGCATTATTCGGTCCTCCTCAGCATACGGTTTCGGCGATCGGCCAGATATCCGCCCAGCCCCTGGGGCATGAACTGGATGGTTATGACCAGCACAAGTCCAAACAGGATCATGCGCAGTTCCGGTGCCAGGCGCAGCAGTTCGGGCAGGGCGGTGAAGACAAAGCTCATCAACAGCACGAACCAGAAGTGACCGGCGCCACCGACAATGACGATGATCAACATCATCTGCGCATAGTAGATGTCGAAGATGCCGGGATCGACGATGCCGAGCTTGAAGACGTAGAGCGCGCCGGCGAGGCCGCCGATGAGAGCCGAAAGAGCGAAGGCCGACAGCTGGTGAAGGAAGACGGAAATCCCTTGCGATCGCGCCAGATTCTCATCGAGGTTGACCGCGACGAACGCCCTGCCGAGGCGCGATCGAAGAAGCCACCAGGTCGCCGCGACGACCAGAGCACCGCAGCCGAGCGCGATCCAATAGAACCCTGATGCCGTGTTGCCATCAAGCAGGATCGTATCGCCCAGGCGAACCTGTGGCGACGGCAAGCCAGGAATGCCCATGGCGCCGCGAGTCAAAGATGTCCAGCTGCGCGCGAGCAGTTGCAGAAGCAGGCTGAAGCTGAGCGTGATGACCACGAACGCATCGCGCGACACGCGTAGCGCAGCAAGCCCGCCGACAAGCGAGGTGACAACGCAGACGGCACCCGCGCAGCCAATCGCCGTCCACGTCGAAAAGCCGTGATCGGTGACCAGTAGAGCCGATACATAGGCCCCAAGGCCCCAGAACCCGACCTGCGCGAACGACAGCAGGCCGGCATAGCCATAGACCACATTGAGGCCGGTGCTGGCGACGGCGAAGAAGATGGCAAGCGTCGCGATGCCGGTGATGTAGTCCGATGGCGACCAGAGTGGCAGCGTAAGCAGGATGACGGCACCTGCCGACAATCCAAGCCGGCGCAAGGGAGGCCAGGGCGAATTCATGCTGGCGGCGGCCATGCTCATATCCTGACCCCTTTGCCGAAAAGACCCATCGGCCGGAACTGCAGCATCGCGATCATCACCAGGAACACGGCCGCATCCTGCAGCGACGCCGACCCGAGGCCACCGGCCAGGCTTTCGGACACGCCAATAATCAGGCTGGCGACGACGGCGCCCGGCAGATGCCCGAGACCGCCGATGATGACGATCGCGAAAGCCTTGAACAGGATTGGCGCGCCCATCAGCGGATGGACTGTAAAGACTGGCGCCAGCACCGCACCGGCAAGCCCTGCCAGAGCCGTCCCGATCACGACCGCATGACCGGCGATGACCGTGGGCCGCATGCCAACGACGAGAGCGGCCTCGCGATTTTGCGACAGCGCCCGGATCGCCATGCCGAACCGCGTCCGTGTCAGTACGAGATGCAGTGTGGTGATCGAAACGATAGCGAAACCGACAGCGATCGCCTTGACCATCTCCACCCGCAACCCCAGGAAAGTAATGTCCTGGAAGCTGAACTCGGTGTCGACGATTTGCGGCGTGGCGCCGTAGAAGTAGATCAGCGCATTCTGGACAACGATGCCGATGCCGAGCGTCAGGATGATGCCGCGCTCGAACTCACCCTTTCGGATATGCCGCAGGAAAAGCACGTAGAGGAGATAGCCGAACGCGGCGACGCCGAGCGCCGACACAAACGCCGCCGGCAGGAAGCCGAACCCGAAATGGCCAACCAGCAACGCCAGGGCTAGTGCGCCGAGCGTATAGATCTGCCCGTGCGCGAAGTTGACGATTTCCAGAACCCCGAAAATCAGCGACAGGCCGACCCCGATGAGCGCGTAGATCGCGCCCATCACCAGGCCGTTTAGAATGAGTGTCGAGACAAGCATGACAACCTCGTTCGCGAAAAGGACCGTGGCCCGATCAGGTGTTGAACAGCCCTTTGACGACCACCTTGCTGTTCTCGATCTGCAGAATCACCGCCGAAGGATGGGCCTGGTGATGATCATCGAATTTCAGCACATCGCCCAGCGTCGCCTTGAAGGACGCACTCTCCAGCGCATCACGGATCTTGCCGGGCTCGGCCGACTTCGCCCGCTCGATCGCGTCGGCAACCAGCCTGATGGCCGTATAGCCCTCATAGCTTTGGGCATTCGGCACCTCGCCAAACTTCTTGCGGAACCGCTCGACAAAGGCTGTGTTGTCGCCGACCGTGATCTGCTCGGAATAAGGGAACACGCTCGTCGCGCCGTTGATCGCACCGCTTTCGACAACGCCTTCCTGCAGCTCCGAGAATTCGACGCGCCCTGTCAGCGGGATGGTCAGACCGGAGGCGCGGTACTGCCGCAGGAAGTTCAGTTCGTCTGCTCCATTGAGGTAGACGGCGATAGCGTCCGGCTTGTCCGAGCCCATGCGGGCCAGAAAGGCCGAGAAGTCCTGTGTGTCGCGGCCAAAGAAGTCGCCACTGCCAACCTCGACGCCGTTCTTCTCGAGCACGGTCTTCAGGGCGGCATGACCACCACGGCCGTAATCAGTGTCCTCGCCGGCGAAGGCAACTTTCTTGATCTTGCCGTCGGCGATCAGATAGCGGGCGAGGCCGATTGCCAGTTCCTGGTCGGACGGGTTGATGCGGAACGTCCATTTGTTGCCGCCGACACCCGCCAGTTCGGTGATTTTCGGCGAGGTTGACGTCTCGACCACCAGCGGGATGCCTGCCTTTTCGATGATCGGCATGATGCTCAGCGTGGCCGAGCTGCAGAGCGCGCCGACGATGGCAGCAACCTTGCCGACACTGATCAGCTGTTCGGCGCTGGCGGCGCCTTGTGTGGGGTTGCACTGGTTGTCCTGGACGGAGAGTTGAAGCTGTTGGCCTATGGTGCCGCCGGCAGCATTGATTTCCTCGATCGCGAGCTCCGCGCCCCAGCGCTGATGCTGGCCGAGATAGGCCGCGCCGCCAGTCTGTGGACTGCTGAGCCCGATCATGATGGGATCGGCGACGGCCAGCTGAGTCCCCAGCGCCAGGGCGGCCAGGGCAGCCGCAATTCGGATGGATGTCTGCAAGGTCATGTCTTATTCCCCTATTTTAGTGTTGCAAATAGCGCAACTGTTTTTCAGTTTATAGGCACGCTTTGATCACCCTCAAGCTGAGGGTTTCTGTTTTCATCCCGCGTTGGAAAGTCGTTTTTCGCTTTGTCGAGGCGTTGCGAACGATTCCGTTCGCGTCGGCAGGCAACGGCTCAGTTCAAGTTTCTCGGCGGCGTCGAGGCGGCCAACCAGACCCGTTTCCCAGGACAGGTAGCGACGAGCCGCCTCAAGGTTCCCGCTGTGACGGTCGTGGGTGAAAAAGACGAAATCCAGCGCCTGAGCATCCGATGGCTGCTCCGGTGTCGAAACCACCTCGAAGCCCGCTTCGCGCCAGCTGGCAGCGGTGCCCGAGAGCTCGGCCAGATTGGAAAACCCTTCTGCCCTGAGATCCGAGGCGACGAGTGCCAAGACGTCGCTGTCGTCGGCGCATAACACGACCAGCGCCGCGTTCCCGACATGTTTCAGCCGCTCGCTGAGCTGATGCCTGAGTGCCCATTGAGCGCCTGAAATGTGAGCCGAGCGATATGCCATGCTCGGCCTGACGTCGAGGACGATGGCATCGCGCGGCAGCGGAACCGGCGCGCGCGGCAGGTCCGGCGTCGCAGGGAGCAGAGGAGGTGGCGAGACAATGTCGCCCCATGCGTCTTCCGCGGCTGCCAGCACGTGGCAGTCGAGCCCCATCATCTTCAGATAACGCGCAACAACCACGGCCCGCAGGCCGGTATCGTCGGCCAGAACGATCCGCGCCCGGCGCACCGCGACCCACTGGTCGGTCGACTGGATAAGCTGGCCGCCTGCGGCGTGCGTGGCGCCATCGATGTGATGGCTGTGAAACTCGGCATCGCCGCGCACGTCAAGGAGATAGGTAGTCCGGAGCCCGTCGCCGAGCCAGGCATTCACCGTCGCGACATCGACAAACGGCACTTGCCACGCCTCGCCAAGCGTCCTCGCCCTGGCCCGCATCGTCGTCCGGCTTGCCTCGTCTGGTACCGCCTCGGCAGCCCGTTCCGATCCGCATTCGAGGTCGAGACCGGCAAGTGTCCAGCCCTGGGTCCCGTTCTCCAGCGCGAAGACGGGATTGGGAAAGCCGAGGTCACGAAGGATCTGGGCGCCGATAATGGATCTGGTGCGACCCGCGCAATGAACCACCACCGGAATCTGCGGATCCGGGATAATGGCGTTCGCCCGATAGGCAAGGTCGCCGTTGGGCAGACAGATGCTGCCTGGAATGTTCATCCGGCGATGTTCCTCGCGCGGTCGCCCGTCAAGCAGGACGAGTCTCCTGCCCTCCTGCTGCCAGCGATTGAGCTCTTCGGGAGAAACATGTGGTACCGAGAATGCTTCCTCGACCAGTTCACCGAACGCCTTGCTGGGAACGAAGACGCCCTCGAAAAGAGACAGGCCCGCCCGTTGCCAACCGGCCGCTCCGCCATCGAGAAAAGACACATTCTGATAGCCGAGGAGCAGGGCGATTTCCGCGGCGCGTTCGGCTCGCTGCGAATAGCCGTCATCCATGAAAACCAGGCGGCAGGCCGTTGAAGGTGCCAGGACCGGCAGTCCGGCTTCAAGCAGGCCAAACGGCAACGACGTTGCAAACAGGGGATGGCCAGAGGCGAATTCTCCCGCCTCGCGAACATCGAGCAGGGCAAGCTCCTGCCCGTCGGACAGCCACGCCTTCGCCTTGGAAGCACTAATGGGTGAGGGAAATCGCATCCTGTCTGCCCTATTTCTTCGTCGCGACAGCCATCTTCATCGGCTTTGCCTCACCCGCCTCGAGATCAAACATCAGACGCTCGCTGAGCGTCTCGAGCGCCTTCCCGTAGAAATGCAGATGCCTGATCGGCTGTTCGCCCCGGATCTCCACCGAGTGGATGTCGTCCGCCAGGAGCGCTATGCCGCTGCCCGGCCGCACGTCGACCTCACCAGTTAAGCGCAGCGTCGCGGGTCCGGCGCCGGTGCGTCCGTCGGTGCGCTCGTAAAGTGTGTTGTGCTCGGCACCCTCGACGGCGGCGATGCAGGCCCAGGTCGTGTGATTGTGGGGCGGTATCCGGTTTCCTGGCCGCATCACATTGAGATAGAGCGTGAAGCTGTCATCGGGATCGGTCGCGATCAGATAGCGGGCCTGCCGTTCCCCGGCATCGGGATCGGGATAACGATCGGGACCCCAGCGCCCCGGCAGACTCGCGGCCCGCTCGATGACCGCGAGGACATCGGCCAGACTGCCGCGGTTCGCGCCATCACGCTCGATACGCGTCTTTGCCTCGGCAACGAGTGCCTGGACTTCACCGTCAACGATGCTGGACATTGCGTTTCCTTTCGTCATGGCAGTTGGCTTCGTGCAGCACGTCAAGGCCGCGCTGAAGGTCATCGAGAAGATCGTCGGGATCCTCGAGGCCGATGTGAAGCCGCAGCAGCGGACCTTTCCAGTGTTGTTCGCTGGTTATGCGTACCGGTTTCGAAGGAAGGATCAGGCTCTCGAAACCGCCCCAGCTGGAGCCGATGCCAAACAGCTCCAGGGAGTCGATGAAGGCGCGGACCGTATCAGGGCTGGTGTCCACCAGTTCAACGCCAAACAGCCCCGTCGCTCCCGAGAAATCCCGGCTCCAGATAGTGTGCGAGCTGTCGGTCTCAAGGGCTGGATAGAGCACTCTCTCGACGGCGGGATGCCCCTTTAGCGACCCGGCTATCGTCTTCGCGCTCTCTTGGTGCTGGCGCAACCTGGCGCCCAGCGAGCGCAGCCCTCGCAAGGCAAGCCAGCATTCATCCGGCCCGGCAAGCACGCCGTGTCCGGCTGCCCAGTCCCTGATCCGCGGCAAGTGGCGTTCGTTCGCCACCGCCACACCCAGCATCGCATCCGAGTGCCCGACGATGTACTTCGTCGCCGCGTGGATCGCGACATGGGCGCCAAGGTCCAGCGGCCGGTGGAAGAAGGGCGTCGCCCAAGTGTTGTCGACAACGATGGCGATGTCGGGCGAACGGCAAGCGGCCGCGATCGCCGGAATGTCCTGGACCTCGAAGGTCAGGCTGCCTGGCGACTCGCAATAGACCACCCGAGTTTGCGGTCGCACCAGATCGCCAATGGACGCGCCGATGCCGGGAGCGAAGAACGTGACGTCAATCCCGTTGCGGCGAAGCTCGGTTTCGCAGAAATTTCGCGCCGGGCCGTACACCGCGTCAGTGACCAGCAGATGGTCTCCCGGGTTAAGCAGGGATTTCAGCGCGCCGGCAATTGCAGCCAGGCCTGACGGATAGAGAACGGCTCCATCCGCACCTTCAATTTCGGCCATCGCCTCGGCGAGCGCGAACGACGTCTGCGTGCCATAACGGCCATAGCGCAACGCGCCAAATTTGCTTGCCCGGGAACGTTCGTAAGCACCGATGTCAGGATAGAGCACCGTCGAGGCTCGGACCACTGGCGTGTTCACGACACCGCCGAAATCGGCTGGATGGCGGCCGGCATGCACCAGCCGCGTATCCCGTTTCAGCTTCGGGGACCGCATCGTCTAGCCCGCCTTCTTTGCATGTGTCGGCAGCGCCCGGCCCGGGACAACGCTTGCCGGATGCCCACCCGCTGCGGACACAATAACGACCGGCACAAATCCGTTGAGCCTGGCGACCAGCGCCCGCAAGATTTTCAGCAATGTCTTCTCCCAATCGTTGCACTATTTGCAACTTAATTGCATTATATACAAAAACCGTTTTGCGTGTCAAGACCGATGGCGTTGCCCTGGCCTGCGCACTGAAGGCCGGCGCCGATTGGCGATGAAATGGTGCAGCTCCGTGAGATGCCACAAAGCGGCGATGTCGGTGCGCGGACGAGACGCGGGCCGCACTCGTGTTGAGCCGGCCCGCATGGATCGCGGCGCTGTCGGTGCCCTAGCGGGCTTCCCGATCGAAGACAGTGCCTGTCGCCGCCGGTTGCCGAGTGCCTTTGTTGAACCACCCCAGGGCAACCAGCGACGCGGCGAAGGGCAGGATCAGAAAGATCTGATAGGGCACAAGCGGATTGGAGAACTGCAGCTGCAATTGTAGCGCGTCGCACAATCCGAAGAAGAGAGCCGCGACAACCGCACCGACAGGATGCCAGCGGCCGAGGATGATGGCGGCCAGCGCGATAAAGCCTTTCCCCGCACTCATGCCCTCGGAAAATATGTAGACCTGGCACAACACAAGATGGCAGCCGCCGGCCGCAGCGAAGGCACCGCTCAGTGCCAGGGAAACGTAGCGGACCGCCGTTACGTTGACACCGGCGGAATCAGCCGCCCGTGGGCTCTCGCCGGCGGCTCTCAGTCTCAGACCCGCCTGCGTCCGATAAAGGCAGATCGTGATGGCCGCCACGAGCACAGGCAGCATGTAGGCCAGCGGATCCTGATTAAAGAGGGCCGGACCGATCAGCGGCAATCCCGAAAGGTAGGGGACAGGCAGCGAAGCAAATCCGCTGACCGCGGTGCCGCCGCCGGCGATACCGAACATGGCGCGGGCCAGGAAGGCCGTCAGGCCAGCGCAAAGCAGGTTGATGGCAATCCCGGCTACGAGCTGGTTGACCGCCAGGCTGACGCACAGCAGGGCAAGCAGCAGTCCCGCCACCGCGCCCAGCAGGATTCCGGCGAAGAGCCCCGCGACCGGTGAGCCTGTGAGATAGGTGCCGGCCGCCGCCCCAAACGCACCCCACAGCATCATCCCTTCCAGGCCGACATTGTAGACGCCGCTGCGCTCGGCCAGCACGCCTCCCAGGGCCGCGAAGCCGATCGGCGTTGCCAGCCTGACTCCGGAAGCCAGCAGGACGGCGATCAGACCAATGTCCGGGAGGAAGCTCATGATTGTCGCTCCGTCGGGTTAACCTGGTCGGCCGGCATCGACTTGAGCCCGAATCCCTCGATCAGGCCGCCCAGAAGATCGCCTTTCCAGGCCAGGCTGGCGGCGACAAGGATGACGACCAGGCCAACAATGGCGTCGACGACGGTTCCCTCCACGCCGGCGGCCCGCTGCATCACACTGGCGCCGGATTTGAGCGCGCCAAGGAACAGGGCTGACAGCGGGGCAAAGGCCGGATTGGCGTTGGCGATGAAGGCGGCAACGACGCCATCGAAGCCGTAGCCGGGACTGAAAAGATGGAAGAGGCGATATTTCAAGCCAAGCACTTCGATACCGCCGGCTAGGCCAGCCAGCATTCCCCCCGAGGCCATCGAGGCGACGATATGGGTTTTCACATTCAGCCCGGCGTATCTGGCAGCCCTTGGGCTTTTGCCGACAATGTCGAGTGACAGGCCAGTCGCTGTGCGCGCGAAGATGAAGGCGATCACGCCTGCCGCGACAAGACCGAAAATGATTCCGATATGAGCGTCCGTCTGCGGCATCAGCAGCGGCAGCCGGTATTGCTCGGGAATCTCGTCCGAGTAGGGGTAAGGTGCCCCGCTGGCGATCATCGGGCCACTGACCGCGAAACTGACGACGTGGATGGCGATATAGTTCATCAGCAGGGTCACGATGACCTCGTTGATGCCCCGCCATGCTTTCAGGATCCCTGCGATGCTCGCCCAGAGCGCGCCACCCAGCATGGCGCACATAAGCGCCGTGGGGATTGCAATCATGGATGGAAGCGTGGGCAGGTGCAGCGCCGCCAGCGTGCCGAATAGGCCGCCTATGTAAATCTGGCCCTCGCCGCCGATATTGTAGACGCCAGCCCGCAGCGGCACCATGACCGCAAGCGAGGCAAGCAGGATGGGAGACGTTTTCACGATTGTGTTGGACAGCCCCCAATAGTCGAAAAGCGCCTCGTGAACGAGAGCGGCATAGGCCTTTACCGGATCGGCTCCCGTTGCCAGGATCAGGATTGAGCCAAGCCCGAGCGCCACGGCGACGGCCATGACAACCCGCAAGCCAACAAGTGCGTCGCGCAGTCGCGTCATTGTTGTTCTCCCACCGACAAGCCCGACATCAGCAAGCCGATTTGCTCGGCCGTCGCCTCCCCCGGAAGGACCTCTCCCGTGAAGCGGCCGCGATGCATGACAGCGATGCGATCGGCAACCTCTGCGACATGTTCAAGCTCCGTCGAAATGTAGAGGACCGCGACGCCGCGATCCCGCGCCTCAAGTATTTTTCGCTGGACGAATTCGATCGCGCCGACGTCAAGGCCCTTGGTCGCCTGCATGACGACTAGGATCTCGGGTCCGGCTTCAATTTCGCGCGCCAGGATGATTTTCTGCTGGTTGCCGCCGGAAAGCTCTCGCGTTTGCTGAGCGGGCGAACGGGACCGCACGTCGTAGCGTTTCATCATCCGCCGCGCCTGTTCAGCGATAAAGCGCGCATTGATCAGGCCCCAGCGTGAAACAGGCCTGCGACGAAAGGATCGCAGCGCGAAGTTGGTGGCAATCGAATGGTCGAGCACGAGGCCGGTGCCATGCCTGTCCTCGGGCACGAACCCGATCCGGGAGACCCGCATCCGCGCTGAAACACCGAGCCCGGTAATCTCCGCGGCGCCTGCGCGAATGCTGCCGGACTCAGGCTTGCGCAGACCGCAGATAATTTCGGCCAGTTCGCTTTGTCCGTTACCGTCGATACCGGCCACACCCAGGATCTCGCCCTGGCATATCGTCAGCGAAACCCGGTCAAGCGCCGTCAGTCCACGTTCGCCGCGCGCGACAAGATCCACACACTCCAGAACCGGACCTCCCGGCGCGGTCAGACGCGGAACCCGCACCGGCTCGACATCCCTGCCGACCATCAGTCGGGAAAGCTGCCGCACATCCGTCTGCCCGATGTCGCGCTCGGCCACCAAATGGCCGTGGCGCATGACGGAAACCGTATCGGCGACCCGCATCACCTCATCGAGTTTATGCGTGACGAAAAGGATTGTCGTGCCATCGTCGCGCAATGCCTTCACGCGTTCAAGGAACGAGTCGATCTCGTTGGGCGCCAGCACGCTTGTCGGCTCATCCAGCACCAGTATCTTGGCGCCCCTGTAGAGCATCTTCAGGATTTCCACCCGCTGACGCATGCCGATCGGCAGTTTCCAGATCAGTTGGTCTGGCTCGACAGCGAGGCCATAGCGCTCGCTCAACGCCGCGATTTTCGCGGAGTGCCGGCGCAAGTTCAGCGGACTGTGCAAACCACCGAGACCGAGAACGATGTTTTCGGTAACGGTCAGCGCCTCGGCCAGATGCATGTGCTGGTGGATCATGCCCACGCCATTGGCGATGGCATCGGCTGGCGACCTGAAGGAGACGGCCTTGCCATCGATCTGGATGCTTCCCTCGGTTGGCCGGTAGAGGCCGAAAAGCACGTTCATCAACGTGGTCTTGCCGGCTCCGTTCTCGCCGAGCACGGCACGAGCCGTCCCGCGCTCGACGGAAAGGCTGATATTGCTCAGTGCACTGAAGCCGCCAAACCGCTTGCTGATCCGATCAAGAACTAGGTACGACAATCACTTCTCCCACCTTGTTTCCCGGATTACCCACCGGTGCCGGCGCGACATTCGCGCAAAGCCAGGCACGGCCAGAAAGAGCCGGCCTGGCCGCGTTCGCGGCGCTCAGGCCGGTTCGATGACAAGATGGCCGGACCTGATCCTCGACATCAGGCTTGCAACCTCGGTGGCGGTGTCGGCGGGAATCTCGGACGCAAACGTCCCCAGCCGCACCACGTCGGGACTGTTGAAATCGTATCTGTAATTCTTGCCCGTCAGCCCTTCATCCCTGGCTGTCGTCAGCAGCGCCACGATCAGCGACTTCACATCAAGGATTGACGACTGCAGCATGATATCGGGCCACCTCGTGATGGCGTCGTAGTAGAGGCCGAACGCTTTCACGCCCCTCTCGCGGACGGCCTGCAGGGCGCCCTGCGTGGCGCTGTCCATTGTCGGCCATATGATATCCGCGCCCTGCGCGATCTGGTTCAGTGCCGCTTCCTTGCCTTTGGAGACATCGTCCCAGTCGCCGGTCCAGGTGGCGAACACCGCGCCATCAGGCCGCGCGCTCTTGAATCCTGCCTCGAAGCCGGCCAGCGTGTCATTGGTGAACTTGAACTTCTGCGCCTGGATCAGGCCGACCTTTCCGGACTTCGACAGACGTCCGGCAAGAAAGCCCAGCACATAGGCCGGTTGGCTGAAATAGAAATCGGCCGTGCTGACATTATCGGCGGCATGAAGGCCATTGGTGACAATGAAGCGGGTGTCGGTGAACCGGGCGGCCACGCGGTCGATCGCATCCTGGAACTCTCCGCCGTGCCCGATCACGTGGGTGAAGCCGCGCCGCGCGTAGTCCGAGAGAACCTCGACGTGATCCGGTTGCGTTACCTTCTCGCTGTAAGCCGTCTCGATGCCGAGTTTTTCGGTGACGACACCCATCGCCTCGTAACCCGACTGGCTCCAGCCATGGTCGGTGATGGCACCCGGCATGACGATCGCCGCCTTCAAGGTCCCGCTGGCCGCGAAGCCGGTGCGTGCCAGCAAAAGCGCCGGCGCCGCCAAGGCCGCTGTCGCAAGCAATCCGCGTCTCGTGATTTTCATCAGGTTCTCCCTCCCAGGAATTGCGCGGTCCAGCGATTGACGCTTCCGCACGCCGGCTACTAACCGTGTGGCGTGCCGGTCGCTCAAGTGAGCAGTTCTCAAGAGGGGTTGAACGGAGGGGGCCGGTGATTGCGCTCAAGCCCTCTTGAGGTCTTCTTACTGGCATCGGCTGCAAGCCCCGCCAGAAGTCAGCATGCGGAGGAGAAGAGAAGGATACTGGGACGTTGGCCGGACAGGCACGCCTGCTGATCGAGCATATCGAGACAGCGGACAGGCTCGTGGGGGCGGCACTGGACAAGGCTAGGGCGTCGACCGGCGTCTTCATAAGTTTGATGGAGGAAGCCGCGCTGGCCGAAGCCGCGGTGGCGACGCGACGAAGGTCCGCAGGCGCGGCGCTCAGCGATTTCGACGGCATCCCTTTCGCCGTCAAGGATCTGTTCGACGTCGTGGGCTCGGTCACCTCCGCCGGCTCACGTTCAAGACTGGCTGTGCCCGCCGCGCCGCGCGACAGCGCCATCGTGGCCAACCTGCGCAAGTTCGGCATGATCCCGATCGGCAAGTCCAATCTCAGCGAGTTCGCTTTTTCCGGCCTCGGCCTCAATCCCCACTTTGGCACCCCAACCGCGTCGGGACGGGAAGACCGCGTCCCCGGCGGCTCCTCCTCGGGATCAGCCATCGCGGTCCAGCGCGGGATCGTGCCGGTCGCGCTCGGCACGGACACGGCCGGCTCGGTCTGGGTGCCGGCCGCTTTCTACGGCATCGCCGGCTTTCAACCTTCACGCGGACGATATGACATGCGTGGGGTTTATCCACTGGCGGCGAGTTTCGACACTGCCGGCCCGTTGGCAAGAAACGCCGAGGACTGCCTTGTGATGGACGCCCTGATGCGCGGCGTCGCGCCGGCCAATACCGCCGCGCAGCATCGCTCGTCATTGAGCGGAGCCTGCTTGATGATCCCGGCCTCGAGCCGGCGGTTGGCCAGAATCAGCTGGCGTTCGCCGGCCAGCTGCGATCCGGCGGTTCGCTTGTCGAACAGCGCGTGATCCCCTCGATCGGCCGCGCCAGGGCCGCCATCGGCGAATTCGGCTGGCCCGGCGGCGCCGAGGCGGCGGCGTTTCATCGAGATCTGCTGGCATCGAAGGAACGTGAGCTCGTCGACCCGCGTGTCGTCGCCCGCCTCGAAATCGCGGCGGCGACCCCGCCGGAGAACATTGCCTTGCGGCGAATCCGGACCGGGTTGATCCGCGCACTGCGCCACGAACTTGACGGCGCCATCCTGATCCTGCCGACCGTCCCGCATGTTGCCCCGTTGCTGGCTCCGCTGGCCGGCAATGACGAATTCCTCGCCAGTCTCAATCCGCGGACATTGTCGATGACGATGATAGGCAGTTTTCTCGACATGCCAGGACTGGCCGTGGCCTCTGGAACCGACCCGCAAGGACTGCCGACGTCGGTGCTGCTGACCGGAGCAAGCGGCTTTGACGATGCGGTCCTGGCGGCCGGGCGGCTGGTGTCACGTGACCATGCGCCGACAGTTTTTCGTAACAGCGGTTGAGAATATCCCATTCGTGCGCGGGTCTCCGCAATGGCAAGGATACTTGCCATCAAAGGAGAACAATCATGGCGACATCCCGGGCAATGAGCGAACCCAGCATCCCTGACGGCCGCAACGGCACTGCATCCGCCAGGGTGTCCGAAAACGGCAGCCCGATCATCGGACACCTTTATGAAATTCCCGCCCGCGAGGGCCGCGCCGTCGTGGTTGGTGCTGGCCAGTCGCTCACCATCATCAACACCCACGGCTCCCAGGTCTGCGATTTCTGGGCCTTCAACGCGGCTGATCTCAACGAATTCTCGTCGATGCCGCACCAGCATGCGGTCGCGAGCGGAATCGGGTTGCGCGAGAAAAGCGCACTGGTGAGCAATGCCCGCCTGCCATTGATGACCGTAATCGAGGACACCTCGCCAGGCGTCCACGACACCGTCGTCGCCGCCTGCGACGTCCATCGCTATCGCCAGTTGGGCGCGCCAGCCTACCACGACAACTGCACGGACAATTTCAAACAGGCACTGCAGGCTATTGGCCGCCAGCCGGCCACGGTGCCGGCGCCCCTCAACATCTGGATGAACACGCCCGTCGCGGCCGATGGCTCGATCTCCTGGCTGGCGCCGGTCTCATCCAGCGGCGACCGGTTCGTGCTCCGCGCCGAGATCGACGTTGTCGCGGTCATGTCGGCGTGCCCGCAGGACATGGTCCCGATCAACGGCGCCGACCAGACGCCGCAAAGCCTGGCGTTCATGGTCGGCGAAGGGGAATGATCGGATGATCCTCAACCCAATCGCCTGGCCAAACGGGGCCCGATGCGCATGTTCGATATCGTTCGACATGGATGCCGACAGCCTGATCCACATCGCGAAACCGCGCGACGGTTTCAACCGGCTCTATCCCATCACGATGGGCCGCTACGGCCCGACGGTGGCGGTGCCGCGCATCCTGGAAACCTATCGGCGCCTCGGGCTGAAACAGTCGTTCTTCATACCCGCCTGGACGATGGAACAGTACCCGGACGCGGTGGAAGCAATCCTGCGCGACGGTCACGAGATCGGCCATCACGGGTTCCTGCATGAAGATCCAACGACCATCGCGCAACCCGAACAGCGCCACTGGTTCGAACGGGCGCTGCAGGTGCATCAGCGCATGACGGGCAGGAAACCGACCGGCTATCGGGCACCTGTCTACAATGTCACCCAGGGAACCGTGGACCTGCTTGTCGAACATGGTTTCAGCTACGATTCCTCGCTGATGGCCGACGACATTCCCTACCTGATGAAAACACCGGCCGGGGAGCTGTTTGAAGTACCGCCGCACTGGGGCAATGATGACTGGCCGGCTTTCGCGCATTTCGAGGAGATCGGCTATATGATGCCCGTGCGCTCCCCTTCGATTGGCCTATCGGCTTTCTTCGAGGAGTTCGAGGCGCACTATGAGGCCGGGGGCTTGTGGATGCCGGTCTGGCATCCTTTCCTGACAGGCCGGCTCGCGCGATGGCGGCTGGTGGAAAAGTTTCTCGAAAAGATTCGTGCCAGCCACAATGTCTGGTTCGCACCGCTCGCCGAAATCGTCGCGCATGTGGATGCCTTCCGGCGCGGCGGTGGCAATGTGCGCGTGGAGACCCTGCCCTATTATGACGGGCCGGTAGCGCTGATGAGCGATCGCGCTCAGGCGGCAATTCCCCTGTAGGTGTTGCCGAAGTCGGATGCTTCGCTGCGCAGCCAATCGGTGAACCGTCCAATGGTGCGCTTGGTCCTGCGCGACGGAACGAAGGCGACGCGGTAGCTGAAACCGTTCAGGTCGGGACCATCCATCCGCGCGAGCCTACCGGTTTCGATGCCTTCGGCGACCATCACGCTGGAGCACAGAAGTGGCCCGAAGCCGCGTTCCATGGCGTGCAGCGCAAGACTTTCGTCGTTGATCCAGGACAGCCGGCAGCCCTCCGCACCTGCCTTGCCGGCGGCGCCCAGCCACTTCGCCCAACTGGGACAGTCGATCGACCTGTTGTGCCATTGATAGGCGAGCAAGGGGCGCGACATGTGATCCTCGATCCTGGTCGAGGCACGGCCATCCGCCGGGATGGCGACCGCGGGCTGATAGACGTCGGTCAGGAGTGGCAGCGAGGAAAGCTCGTCGCCCGCCGGCATGCCGTATCGGATCGCGACGTCTGTATTGGCCGTGCGCAGGTCGACCAGCGCATCCGACCCCTCGACATTCACGCTCAGCCCCGGAAACGATCTTGTGAAGCGGGAGAGCCTGGGCATCAGCCAGCGCTCGGCGAAGGCGCGCGTCGTGGTCACGGTCAGCGTATCGCCCTGGCTCCTGTCCTCCAGTTCCTCGAAGGCTTCAGCGAACCGGTCGAAGCCCTCGCGCAAGACCGGGTAAAGCCTCTCGCCAAGCAAGGTCAGCGTCACGGCCCTCGGGGTGCGCTCGAACAGCTTCTGCCCGATCTGCTCCTCGAGATGGCGGATCTGGTGCGAGATCGCGGTCACCGTCACGCAAAGTTCCGATGCCGCGGCCGTGAAGCTGCGGTTGCGGGCGGCGGCTTCGAATGCGCGGATGGCGTTCAAGGGCGGAATCTTGCGCATGACTATCTCCTGTTCAGACAATTCGTTGCAGGTATGGCGCCACCTCGGGCTCCGGCAGGACCGAAAGAACCTTGAGCCGGTCCAGCGTACGGCGGCCTTCGTTGTGAAGATGGGCCGCATGGGAAGCCGCCGCGTCTTCGAACGCCGTCGCCAGCAGCCTGTCGATGATCTCCAGATGCTCGGCGAAAGTCGATTCGTTGCGGTAGATTCCTATGAATTGCGCAAACAGCGCGTCCACGATCATCGGCAGGCGGCACCCGTGCAGTATCTGGCTCATGCGCTTGTTGTCGAAGTGCCTCAGGCATGAGACGTGGAGATCCCGCTCGATGCCTTCGATGACATCCCTGGGTATCTTGCCCTCCATCGCCATGGCGGCCGAAACGGCATCGCGCATCGGCACAAGTTCCTCATGCCGCAGATGTGGCGCTGACTGTTTGAGCATGTGTGGCTCAAGCAGCATGCGCACTTCGCGATCGTGCGCGATTGCCTGTGCCGTGACCGGCCCCACAAGCCATGATGAGTGCAGGTTTTTTTCGACCAGACCGGATTCGCGCAGGCGCCAAAGCACTTCGCGGGCAACCGGGCGACTGACGCTGAAACTGTCGGCAAGCCCCTGTTCGTCAACCCGGTAATGGCCGAAGGCGATGGCGACCATTATGGCGGCCTCTACACTGGCGATCATCTGGTCCGCCGCCGGCTTGCCGTCCGGCCTGACCACTTCATCGAGCATGAAATCCTGCCCAGACAACCGTCGCTTTGTCAGCGGCGAGCCGTCAGGCTGGCCTGCGACGGCAAATCCGCGCCCGTCGAAACGCTCGATGAGGCCGTCATCGGCAAGTGTCCCCATTGCCTTGCGCACAGTGGCACGGCTCGTCTCGAAGACAGATGAAATCGGACCTTCCAGCAAGATGAGTCCGGGTTCGAGCGCGCCGGCTCTGATCGCGGACGCGATCTGCAGGGCGCAACGCCGGTACAGGGCGACGCTCGCCTCCTGCTGCTCTGGACTTTCTGAAACCGACGTCTGCATCGAACCTGTCGCAACGGGAGCGATCAGCCTGCTCCGTTTCCGCTGGAGCTACGTTCCCATAGAAAATGATGCTTGTAAACAATAGTCGTATTTTGCAGTATGGCGGAACGCTCCCGAGGACGTCCGATCATGCCCGCCACCCACGAACCGCTCTCCCGTCCCGCTGTCCTCACCAGACCACGTATCCTGCGGGTGCTTGGGACCGCATCCACGGTGCTGGAACCCATTCTTCGGCAAGCGAAGGCCGATCTGGGCTTCACGGTCGAGGGCAAGGTGCTTGATGGCAACATCGCCCACCAGGTCGGCGTCGTCGCGCCCGAGAGCTTCGACGTCTACGATCAGTGGTTCCACAATCTCGAATTCGTCTGGACAGCTCATTCCATCCGCCCGATCGAGCTCAGCCGGATCAAGAGGTGGAGCGAAATCGGCGAGCTTGCTCTCACCGGCAAGGCGGACGCAGCCCTGCCGCCGGTCCCAGGCGGTGGACCAAACAGGCTGCTTTACGTGCAGGGCGACGGGCGGCTCTCAGAAACGCCAGCCGAAAGGATCAGCATGCTGCCGCTGAGCCATTGCGCCGACAGCTTCGGCTATCGTCGCGAACTCCTGCCGGAGAGCGCTGATATGGGCGCGGAGAGCTGGTCATGGCTGCTCGACCCCGCCTGGAAGCGCGCGACATTGCAGAGCAATGCCTCCATCGGCGCCATCGATGCCATACTTGCTGTCCAAGCCGCCGGCCTGGTCCAGTTCCGTGACCCCGGCAATCTCTCTATCGCGGAAATCGACAGCCTGATGAGAATTCTCATATCGTTGCGCCGGCGCGGTCATTTTCCCCATTTCTGGGAGACGCAGGCACAATCAGCGGAACTGTTCGCAAGAGGCCGCGCCCGCATCGGCAGCATCTGGTCCTCGGCGCTGGTGTTGCCGGCACTGCGCGGCGTCGACATCAGGACGGCGGTGCCAAGGGAAGGATATCGCGGCTGGTTTGGCGGCATGTCGATATCGCGGCATGCCGCCGGGCCGGCGCTCGACATGGCGTATGAATACCTGAACTGGTGGCTGGACGGCTGGCCAGGCGCGGTTGTCGCCCGTCATGGCTATTACTTCTCGGCACCTGAATTGGTTCGCAGGCACCTGACGGCAGCCGAATGGGACTACTGGTATGGCGGCCTGCCGGCCGTGGACGATCTTGCCGGTCCTCTCGGTGACCTCGTCGTGACGCGGGGGCACATCAGGGAGGGTGGCGCCTACCAGGAGCGCGTATCAAGGATAGCGATCTGGAATGCGGTGATGGACGAGCACAATTACCTGGTCAGGCGCTGGCACGATTTCCTCAACTTTCGCCACTGACTTGGCAATGGCGAAGGTTGATCTTGTCCGCGGCCAGGCGGGGATTGCCTCCGCGACACGTTTGGGCGGCGGCTCGTTGCCCGGCCTCAGGCGGCCGCCTTGAGGCCGGAGGCGACCGAAGTGGCCAGCGCCCTTGCCTTCGCTTCGGCCTGTTCGACCGAATTCGCGCGCCGCTCGCCGCCGAATTCCTCATACTCCGCCGATATGGTGTGGATGTCGGAAGCGCCGAGATAGTGCGCGCATGCCGCAATGCCGGGGTCGAGTGCATTCATGTGCTGACGGATGCCGTCCTGGAACCCGAATTCGCCGCGCGAAGACACCACCACCAATGTCTTGCCGCGCAGGATTGGCTCGATCGGGAAGTCACCGCGCGCGAGATCAAAGGAGAACGTGCGTCCGATCCGCGCGATCTGGTCGAACCAGGCCTTGAGGGCCGCTGGCATGTTGTAGTTGTACATCGGCGCCCCAAGCACAATCAAATCGGCTTTCTCGACTTCATCGATAAGTTCATCGGAGCAGGCGAGCGTCGCATTCATGGCATCGGTGCGCGCCTCGGGCCTGGTGAAGGCGGCCGCGATCCAGTCCTGGGTCATGAACGGTGGCGGATTGGTGCCGACGTCGCGGTAGATTACTTCATCCTGACTGCGCTCTGCGAGCCAGGCATCCACAAATATCCTGCCAAGCCGGCGGGAGTGCGACCGTGCGACGCGGGCGCTCGAGTCTATGTGCAGTATCGTACGCTTTTTCATCGGGCCACCTGTGTAAGCTGAAGATGGCCGGGGTTACCGTGGTGTCCCCTCAAGCGCAAAATCGAACTGCTCAAGCGCCTATGAATTGCGCTCAACTGTGTCGAGACCGACAGGCTCTCCATCGGGATCTCAGCATGGCCGGCTGAGCCTTCCAGAAAGGAAGATCGAGCCCGAGGCTCTCCCGTCGGAAGCCGCAAGTTCCAATAGTTGATCGAATTTTCTTGATGTCAAACAGCTATTAGAGCCCTTCCGGATCAAATGCACCCGAGCATCACGGCGTCTCTGCAAATTCCAAATCACCTATTATGCGACGTAGGGCACATGTGCTTCGCCCGCGTCCAATTCGCTCGCCGAGAGAAAATGGCCTCGGCAATTCGAGTTGACTGCCGCTTCAAATCGAGCGCAAGTCCGTGTCACGAATGGTTGTGAACACCTGAATATAACCGAAATATCTTCGACGGTGGTTTCCCATTTTGACGACAAAATATTGGAGATAGCGACCCTAAAATGAGCGCTTTATTACTTTCTGCCTTTATTTCAACAGATGCGGAGCCACTGGCTCGTCGTTCTCTAACGCGAAATCCAACGCCTGCCCCAGGGCAAATGCCAATTTCGAATGCTCTGTCGCAGCATGCTTATGACGAGCGTTGGCTACAAGATTTGCTGTTTCGGCATCCCGAGTTGATCGTGGCCGACCGCCTTGAAGGCGGCTTCGGCGATGTCGTCCCCTTATGCCGGGAACTCGCCATTCCTCGTGCGGGCGGGACAGTGTTCGCGGATATCCTGGGCGTGGCCAGGAGCGGCCCGCTGATCGTTATTGAGTGCAAGCTTTGGCGCAACCCGCAGGCGCGTCGCGAAGTGTTGGCGCAAATCTTGGAATATGCCGCGCTGCTGCGACGCTGGAGCTTTGGCGATCTGACCGCAGGGATAAAGCGCAGGCTCGCAACCCGTGAGCCGAACCCGATCTTTGCCGCGGCGAAGCTTCGGTGGCCAGAGCTTGAAGAGGCTCCATTTGTCGATGCCGTGACGCGGTCGCTAAGACTGGGTGACTTTCAGCTCGTTGTCGCCGGAGATGGCATCCGCTCAGACACGCACGCGATTGCCGAGCATCTAAATTTGCAAGGCGCCGGCCTGGCCCAACTGACATTGCTTGAAATCCAGATTTGGCAAGCGACTTCTGGAAATATTGTCGTTGTGCCTACGGTGCCGCTGCGGACCGAAGTCCTGCAGCAGAGAGTTTTGGTCGACCTCGGCGGTATGCCGCTCTATTTGGAAACGCCAGAACCTATCAGCGCCCCGCCCGCTGACACCATGGAGAATGTTGTCGATCCCGACCGAGTAAACCGGCGGGGCATCAACCGCGCATTCTGGCAGCGGTTCATTGATGAGGTACAGTTCGACCACGCAGACCAACTGGCACCACGCCACGGCGGCGACAACTGGGTGAGAGTTCCCCTGCCCGACCCGCTCGGATGGCTGACTGCCTTTCGGTCGACTGGCAGCAGAGCCGAAGTCGGCCTGTTCCTGACCTTCCGCGAAGAGGATGGTCAGGCTCTCTTTGATGAATTCCACAATGACATTGCAGAATTGCGCGGAGAAACCGGCCTTGATTTGGTCGCGCGGCTGAAATCGGACAGGCCATTTCATCCGGAGTTGGGCGTGTTTAGGCCAAGGTCAGACTTCGCAGACGAAGGCCAGCAGCTCGACTGGCTCTGCCATGCGGCTAATCGCTTTGTTTCGTTGATCCGCCCAAGGCTCAGCCTGATGGCGGAGGCTGCCGAATGACAAGGCTGCTCAAATGGGAACGGCTGGCCCTGGAGGGCGACTTCTCAACCATGCCCGCGCCCCTTAAGTGGGATCAATCCGGCCGCTTCGCCCATTTCCTCAACGGGTACGAGGTCGCCGGAGGAATGGACGCTCTAGCCGGCCTTGCCATCGCAATGTCGGGGCAAGCTCGCAAGACGGGCAAATGGCAAGGCAGCGCGCTCGACCTTTGGCTCAGCCTGTTCTTCCAGCAACGCGCCCATCGCCATACCGGATCAGAAGACAATGACCCAATTCTCGACGAACTGTGTGAAGCGCTTCGTGTGGCTCTCAATCAACTGACGCCGGAAGAGGCCAAGGCATTGGCTCTGCGGCTCAAACAGGAGGCGCTTTAGCTCAGCATTTTGCGAATCAGCTTGCGACGCTGAGGTCGCTGAAAAAGCATGTATTGGTTCGGCCTAGATATAGGCCAACAAAATATTTTGTCGGCCTTCGGCATCACTTTTGCCGAGCGACAAAATATTTTGTTGCAATCTCAAGTCGTGATAACACAAAGAAAAATGCATTTAGTTCAAGTTTCGTTCGATGGATCCGAAGATTTGGTATTTTGCGCCAAGTCAATGGTCGCTATTCTCGGTAATTCTCAGGAACATACCGATGTCGGTCGTTCCTGGGCTGGCATTCAGAGGATCTCATGGCCACCAACATCACCACAGTTTCGATCCACGCACTCACCCCTTACCGCAACAACGCTCGCACCCATTCCAAGAAACAAATCCGACAAATTGCCGACAGCATCGAAAAATTCGGCTTCACCAATCCGGTCCTGGTCGACGAGAAGAACAACGTCCTTGCCGGCCATGGCCGACTCTCAGCAGCGCGCCTGCTGGGATGGAAGGACGTTCCAATCCTCTCGATCAACCATCTCAGTGAGGCGCAGAAGCGCGCTTACATCCTCGCCGATAATCGGATCGCCGAGAAGGCCGGCTGGGACAAGCAGATCCTGGCCATCGAGTTGCAGGCGCTGGTCGATCTCGACTTCGATGTGAGCCTCACCGGCTTCGACATCCCAGAGGTCGATCTGATCATCAGCGAGTTCTCGCCGGACAATCAGGATGATGAAGCCGAAGGGGACGAAGCGGAACATCTGGAGCAATCGGCGGGGCCAGCAGTAACACGGCCTGGCGATCTGTTCCTACTTGGCGATCATCGACTGCTTTGCGGCAACGCGCTTTCGGCAGAGCATTTCGATATGCTGATGCAAGGCGAGAAGGCATCCGTCTGTTTTACAGACCCGCCCTACAATGTTCCGATCGGCGGACACGTCAGTGGTCTTGGCAAGACAAGCCACCGGGAATTTGCAATGGCATCCGGCGAGATGTCCGACGATGAGTTCGCAAGGTTTCTGGAACAGTCGTTCTCACTGATTGCTGGGTCGAGCAAGCCGGGCGCTATCGCCTTCGTGTGCATGGATTGGCGTCATATCGCAGAGACCACATTGGCGGGTAAACAGACGTTCGGCGATCTGCTCAATCTGTGCGTCTGGAATAAGACTAATGCCGGCATGGGCAGCCTCTACCGCTCTCAGCACGAGCTGGTGCTGGTGTTCAAAAACGGGAAAGAGCCGCATCGCAACAACGTCGAACTCGGCAAACACGGACGTCACCGCAGCAATGTCTGGACCTACCGCGGCGCCAACAGCTTTGGCACGACGCGGATGGAAGAGCTCGAAGCCCATCCGACCGTCAAACCTGTCGCTCTGGTTGCCGACGCACTGCTGGACGTCAGCCGCCGCGGCGACGTCGTGCTGGACCCATTTGGCGGCTCGGGGACCACGCTACTCGCGTCGCACAAGACAGGGCGCCATGCACGCCTCATCGAGATCGATCCTCACTATTGCGATCTGATCATCCGCCGCTTCGAAAGGCATACGGGCAAGCAGGCAACGCTCGCCACCACGGGCGAGACGTTCGAGGAACTGTGCGAGCAGCGTGGCAGCCTCGAATCTTCCGACGCACGCGCCAAAACAGCGTCCGCGACCCCGGCGCCTGAAACTGTGGGAGGCCTGCTGTGACACGGAGAAAGAAAGCTGCCGACTACTCGATAGGCTACGGCAAGCCTCCAACTGAAACCCGGTTCCAGAAAGGAATGTCAGGCAATCCGAAAGGACGACCGAAAGGCAAAAAAAACATGAACACTATTGTACGTGAGACGCTCTTTGGGCCGATCCAAATCCAGCAGAATGGCAGGACGACGACGGTGACGGCACTCGAGGCCATCCTCCTCAAAATGCGCAACAATGCGCTTTCAGGCGATTTCCGGTCGGCGGCCCATGCTCTTCAGCTCGCATCACGTTGTGCCGAACTTGAGGAAAGCCGGCAACCCGATGCAGAGGTCGACGTGTTCGATCCGCAAACAATGGTGGAGATGATGCGGGATTATCTCGACCACAAGGACTCGCCAGAGAACGATACTGAAGCCCGTTCCAAGACCGGCGACGAGGGAGACGAGGAATGAACGCTCCAATCCCCCTACCGGGCCGACCATCCTCTTCGCCCGTTGCACCGACTGCCCTTCAGCTGCTGTTGGGCGCGGCCCGCGATGACTTGGCGACCTTCGTGGCGCTGGCTTTCTCCGCTGTCGATCCAGGTGCCAAGTATTTGCCCAACTGGCACATCCGCGCGATTGCGCATCAGCTCGAGCGCGTGTCAGCGGGCAAGTGCAAGCGCCTGATCATTACGATGCCGCCGAGATCGTTGAAGTCGGTCACCACGTCGGTCGCGTTCCCGGCATGGATTCTTGGCCGCGATCCGTCGAAGAAAATGATCTGCGTGTCTTATGCTCAACCTCTTGCAGTCAAGCACGCCAACGACTTTCGAACGGTCGTTAACACCGCATGGTACCGGTCGATGTTTCCGACCTTCAAAGTTAGCCCGCGCAAGAACACTGAAAATGAACTGCAGACCACGCTCGGCGGTGGGCGCCTGGCGACCTCGACCGGTGGTCAGCTAACCGGCCGCGGTGGCGACATCATCATTATCGATGACCCCTTGAAGGCAGATGAAGCGCATTCGGAATCGGCTCGCAATAGGTGCGCCGACTGGGTTCGCACGACATTGATGTCGCGCTTCGACAATCCCGCTGCCGGTGCCGTCGTCCTTGTCATGCAAAGATTGCATGTCGACGACCTGGCAGGCGTGCTTCTGGAGACTGGCGGCTGGGAGCATTTGAACCTGTCGGCGATTGCCGAGCAGAACGAACGCGTCCAGACAAGTGTAAATCGCTGGCACGATCGCAAGTTTGGCGACTTGCTCCACCCCGCGCGTCTGGGACACGCCGAACTGGACGGTCTAAAGCGCCTATTAGGATCACTCAACTTTTCCGCGCAGTACCAACAATCCCCTGCCCCACCGGACGGCAACATGGTCAAGAGGGTGTGGTTTCGCGACTACGATCCGCATCAGTTCGACCGTCGGTCGATGACCATCGTTCAAAGCTGGGACACCGCCCTTAAGGGCGACCCCTCCAGCGATTACTCCGTCGGAACGACATGGGCCAAGGACGACAACAACTATTATCTCCTTGATCTCGTGCGCGTCAGGGCAGCTTATCCAGACCTCATCAAGTCCGTCAAAAACTCCCTTTTGGAGCACGACCCTGACATCATCCTCATTGAAGATGCCGGCTCTGGCTCAAGCCTCATCGCCGACTTGGAAAGCCAAGACATCAGCACGACGGCGGTAAAAGCCAGAACCGACAAGGAAAGTCGGCTGTCACGCGTTGCCGCGATGATCGAAAACGGCAACGTCAATCTTCCGAAAGACGCACATTGGAGAGATGACTTCCTGCTTGAGGTGCTCGCATTTCCGCATGGCAGGCACGACGACCAAGTCGATTCCATGACGCAGGCGCTGATCTGGATGAAAGACGACAAGCCTACGGGGAGGTTCTATATCGGCAAATTTTGAAGTCCTGCTCCAAAATTTGGGCGCTTTCGCGAAATGTCAGCTTTGCGCCCACATAACGACGTTGAGCAGAACCCTGGCCCCATCCGAGGAGCGGACATTAAAGCGAACGGACGATGTAGCACGCCGACGCCGCTAGACGATCCGAGATACTGAGGTTGTCGGCTCAATGATCGCAGCTTGTAGCAGAGCGCGAAAGGCTACGGTCAGGACAGCCGCCGCGATCTGCACCCGGAGGGTTCGTTGCCACGCCTTCACGGAAATTATATCGCCCGGTTGAGAGCCCAACAGGTTCAATAGTTCCTCGGCGGCAGTGTCGATACGGCTGATCCCAGGGCGGAATCCCGGTCGGTCGGTTTTGACGTAGACAGGCGGGTTGAACCAACGAAGGGGCATCAGGGTTCGCGCACGTCGAACGCGACGAAGAGCTGCCAAATGGAGGCTGTATTAACGATCATTTCGACTAGTTGGCAGTCGGTTTCACGAAGGTCACGGCCGCGCTCGCGCACCAACGCAATGGTCGCCTTCACGGAAATTATGTCGCCCGGTTGATAGCCCAACAGGGCCTCGCGAACCAGCTCCTTGGCCGCTAGCTGCGCAGGCCAAACAGGTGCTTGAATGTCCATCCCATCCTCCCAGAGAGACAGAACCTCAATGACCCATTCTGTGGTGCACTTCCCCAAAAAGGCAAGGGCCGGAAACGTACAAAGCAGGTTCTGAAGGGCGCCAATCCCTTAGATCTGCGCCTTGCGCTTGAGGGCATTGCTGGGCGCTCTTGATCGTGCCAGCACACGTGCGGAGGGTCGGCCATTTCGTATCTCCTAGCGGTTTGTTCGGCCCTGTGAGAGCCTGGGCCACTGGTCGGATCGAGGGTCGTGCCGGTGATCTGCCAAACATTTACCCGGACGGAGAATGCTCCCCTTCGAGATGTGTAATCCGAAAGATCGTCGGGTTACGGTCGCAAAGCGCCGCCAAACTGCGCCCACAAGCGTTCGCATTCGCCATAGAAGATCATGGCTCCGCGAACATCGTATCCAAGCACCGAAGCGTTGGCCACGAACTGAATGGCCATACCCAAGGTGATGGGACCGATTTTGGCCTCAGTTTTAGTGGAGAGGTCGACCACACCAAACACTTCCGCATTGACGCCTCTGCCAGCCAAAACGGCCGTCGAGGGAAAGAAGCATTCGATTAGTCGCCCGTTGAAACGGCTCTACCAACTCTCAAAGGCAAGGTTCGCTCCCGATCACCCGACCTATCGCAGGTGGGGCGCCTTCGGCTGCAACAATCAACTGAATCAGGCGGCATCTCTCATTTCTGCGTCGTTGACGGGAAACTCCTGGAAAGACAGGCCACTCCGTCGAGCCCAATTCCGCTCAACATCGAGGAGTTCATTCTCACCAGTCAAGCCGTTCATAAACAGTCTGAGTACGTGTGCAGCTATGCGCTCACCGTCCTGCGAAGCAACACGTACACCGCGCTCTTTGCAGACCGCCCGACAAACATGGGCAAGCACCATAATATCGCTCGGCTCCAAAAACCGACCTGGATATAACATACCGTCCTCCGTGGGAAAGCTACATTGAGCTTCTGATTACATAGGGTCACCGGCAGCCACAATTAACTATGATAGTCGTTTACTCGACTCTGCAGAAATTTGAGCTGCCCGCCAAAACGCATCGGGCAGCGCCACTACGGCACCGAAGTACGGGCTATTCAGGTCACGCGAGGTACCTTCGAGCTTAGAATTTTAGGCAAGCTTCGCTTCTTCGCGTGAGAGATCCACCATGATCCGCAGGCAGTGCACTGTGAACTCTCCCCCGAAAGACCGATAGCAGCGGCGCAATTGTGTGGATCCGCGCTGTTTAGCCCATTCACTCGACGATGTTCAGGACGCTCGTTCTATGACAGCGACGCGCTTGGCCTCCCCTCATCGCTCCGCAAGCGGGGCGGGCGCCTTGATTAGTCATTTTTCTGGGAACCGTCGTTTCGCAGCGAAGTTCGGTACCGAAGGGACGTTCCGAGATGGAGTTGATCATGAAACAGGTTCTTTTCGCTTCAGCCATTATGGCACTGTCAACTGGCCTCGCCTTTGCGCAATCGACCACCACGACCACAGGCGGATCGTCGAGCTCGACAACCAAGACATTGCCGAGCACTACGACCGATCAGGGGACGGATTCGACCACCACGAGTGGAACGAACTCGAACTCCGCCAAGGACTGCGCTCCGGGTCAACAAACTGGTAGCGCCAAGCAGGCCGCGCCAGGTAAACAGGATACCGATGCTAACTCGGCTGCTCCTGGCCAGATGAAGAAGACCACGGAAGGCTGCTGACCTGCCTTGGACCTGTCCCAGGTTGATGCATAGCAGTCGATTCTCAGGATGTCGCCGCATTGGAAAAACCCGTCGTGCTAGGCCGGCACGGCGGGTTGATAGCAGGACCATAGTCTTGCATTTCGCAGCGAAGGTCCAAGCTGTGCCAGTTGGTTCTCTGCTTGTCCAACGGCCGTTCCTTTATATTAGTTAATCGATATATACGTGTCGTCGCCCGCAAGCTGTGTCATGTTGGTTCACCCTAGTGGCACCTGTTTTGCATCGCCCGCGACAGCAGGGGAAAACCAACACCCCAGCGAGTCCCGTTATCCCTGGGACGGCCCGCCGCTGCCGCGAATGGGGCGGCGGGCTTTTTTCTTATTCGGTGAAACGAAAGGTCATGCCGTAAGTTGGCCTCCCAACGGAGGAGCCGATGAAAAAGGAAGGCGATGGGCGTGTGGACAAAGGCAATCAGCAACTGCTTGCCCGACGTTTGTCTGAAGAAGTCGGCATTTCAGAACCTGAGGCGCGCGCTCTGATCAAGCTTATCGGTACGGACTGGAATTCGCTGCTTCGTGAAGCCCGATTCTTAAAGGAGCGTCATTAGAAGTCCGCCGCCTATTGGGGCGCCGGCGGCGGACCTGTTAAGCGGCTACATCCTTGGGAATCGACCGCTCGTAGGGTTAATGTGCCACTTGGAGGCCAGTTCCATGTAATTGCACAGCGGCAAGAGCATGCGACTTCCGCTTTATCCGGCATAGGCCATCAGGCGTAATTGTAGCGACGCCATTGTCTAGTATCATATGGGGCCTGGTCATTAGGCCCACCCTCGTGCCCAGCATGGTCGGCACGGTCACTCACTCGATCCTTCGGCTGCTTGATCGTGCCGACTACTGCCGACGTCTGCTACTGCCGGTGGAAAGAGCCGGTTCCAAGGGCTGGTGCCCTGGCAATTCATGCCAAGCGACTTGGCGTAGGTCGCGCATGTCGACCTGCTGGCCGCACGTGGGGCAGGTGTAGAAATTCTCCCGCTCGTCGGCTGGCTCGCCGCCGTGCTGCCTGCCGGGGATGGGTGGTCCAAGGTCGGATAGCTTGGTCATCTACTGCCCAGCGCTTTTGCTTCTCGTTCTAGCGTCTCACGGTCGTTGCCGTGCTTTTTGATAAGTTCACGCACCTCGGGGATCGTAAGCTGAAACTTGCTGGCGAGATAACCGACCTCGTACTCTTCGTCGCCTGATACCCGGTCGCGGTCCCGGAAATCACCCTTGCTCTTGTCGTCGGCCATTGGTGTTGCTCCTAGAGGTTGTTGATCCGCAACGCGCACCGGGTCGCATTGTTCATCCTTCTTGGAACTATTTTAGCTAAAGCTGATTGAATCGCGGGTGTGGGTCAGTTGATGCGTTTGAAGTTCATCAAGCCGATGGAGCCGGAGCTTGTTGACAACCCGCCAGAGGGTGACGACTGGATTCACGAAATAAAGTTCGACGGCTATCGCACGCAGATCATCAAGGACGAAGACGGCATCCGAGTGCTGACGAGGAGAGGGTACGACTGGACTGCACGCTACCAGATCCTTGCCGACCAAGCCGCCGCGATTGAAGCCGACGACTTCATCATTGAGGGTGAAGCCATCGTGGTTGATGAGGCTGGACGCTCCGATTTCCATGCGCTGCAGTCGGCGGTCAGCAGCCGCGAAGCCTATCAGGACTATTATCTCGTCGCCTTCGATTTGCTGCACCTAAACGGACACGACCTGCGCAGCATGCCGCTCGAGGATCGGCGCGAGATCCTGCAGGGAATGATCGAGGCCGGCGGCCGCATCCAATTCAGCGAGGCCATGCCCGGCACGGGCGACGCGGTTTACTACCTTGCCGACCAGACTGGACAAGAAGGCATCGTCTCGAAGCGCCGGGACAGTCTTTATCGCAGCGGACCGACGATGAACTGGCGCAAAATCAAGTGCTACGATGAAAAGGAGATGGACATCATCGGCGTTCAGCGTGATCCGGGCCAGGCGGCAAGGGTTCTTATGGCTGACAACGGCCGCTATCTCGGCACCGCCAACGTCATTTTCAAATTCGCCAAACGCAAGCGCCTGTGGGACCGCGTGCAGGGCAAGACCGGCGGTCCCGTGCCGAAAGGCCTGAAGAGAGACAAGGCGGAATGGCTGAAGCCGGGTCTTGTCGGCCGCGTGAAGTTCCTGAAGGGCGAAGAGCAACTACGCCACGCGAAGCTGCTCGATTACCGGGAGGAGGAATAATGGCGGTCGCCAAGAAAGATCAGGAGCGCATCACCTATGCCTGGATGTATGGCGCCCAAGCGCGCAAGGACGGTAAGGAGCGCTCAGTGCCGGAGTATTGGGAAGAACAGGCCGACGCTTGGCTGCAGGGTTTTGATGACCTTCCTTTGGCCGACGCCGGCAAGGTCAAGCCTGTCAGTGATCAGATGGAAGCGGAAGTTGATGAGGCCGGCGTCAGCGAGCATTAGAGCGGCTTGCCGCCGCGCATCATGGCCCGCGCAATCGCGAGCTGCGTTTCCGTCCTGGCGTTCTCTTTCTGCGTCATGTTGTCGGCGGCGATGAGCCGTTTCAACGCCCGCAATATCTCGCCCCGCGTCCATCCCGCCTCAATCATGCAATCGACAATCGCCTGAAATCCGGGCTCCATTGCCTCCTGGCAGTCAATTGCCCGGTCCTGATATTCGTCCTGTCTCCTGGGTGGATTGATCATGCGCTGCATTCTCAGTTGGCGGGGCCTTTGGGCATCGTCTCGGACGTAGTTCCGTCGAGAAGATCGAGAAACGAGTGCATCGCCTTCACCATCATCCGCGCACCGTTTTCGTTTAATGTGAAGGATCGCTTCCCCTCATCAGTCAACAGCCCGACCAGGCAGACCTTGGGATTGTCGCGGTCGTCGATATCGATTGTGACGCCCGATACCCCTGGCAGCATCACGTCCTTTTGCTTCTTAGGCATCACTACGACAGCCTTGACTCGTTCTCACTCTGTTCCCATTTTGGGCAGGCCTCGATCCTTGTCAATGAGACGACCCTAAAATGTGTGGACGCGTTTTCGTAAAATCGACAATCCCGGACATGGTGCGGCGCTTCGAGTTCGCGCACCCCGGCGACATCGAGCGCTTGGGCAACGGGTTCCCGATCTGGAACGGTGCGCCCAGCCTGACCTATCCAATCATTATCCGCGAAGAGCTTTCCACGAGCATGGCCGGTTTCGTTTCTGCGAAGTGGGGACTTGTTCCCGGCTGGGCGCGCGATGGCGGCGGCCGTCCGCCGCCTGTCAATGCGCGCTACGAGACCATTGCCAGCAATGGCATGTTCCGAAAGGCATATGCCGCGCGCCGCTGCCTGGTGCCTGTCGACGGCTATTTCGAATGGCAAAAGCTCGACCCTTCGGGCAAGAAAAAACAGGCTTACGCTATCGCCATGAAGGATGACGATCCTTTTGCCATGGCTGGAATCTGGGAAGAATATGCCGACAAGGCGACCGGCGAGTTGATCCGGACCTTCGCTGTCGCCACCTGCGAGCCAAATACGTTGATGGCGACGATCCATGATCGCATGCCGGTTATTCTGGCGCCGGCCGATTACATGCGCTGGCTCGGGCCGGAAACAGATCCTCGCGACCTCATGAAGCCCTATCCATCCGACCTCATGAAGATGTGGCCGATCGACAGCAAGGTCGGGAAACCAAGCAACAACACGCCCGACATCATCGACGAGATCGGTTTGGGGCCGACCGATTTGTTCGACGTCTAGAGATACTGATCGCCGTCGCCGCGGTGCTCATAGCAGAACCAATGTGATTCCCTGCGCGGCCGGGCAAAGCCCCAGCCGGCGACCTTGCCACAACCGTTACGCTCACATGTGTGGCCAAGCACCTTCACGTGGTCGCGCTGTGCCGGCGTCATGCCTTCGGCTAGTCTCGCTGGTTCGTCGCTCATGGCAGAAAGATTCCACAGTCAGACTTGACGGGCAAGGAAAATGTTCCTTTTCTGTTCTCATGGCACACGAACCGATCGACACGCTGGGCAAAGCGACCCGGCACAACATGCTTGTGAAAGCGGAATGCAGCTGCGGCAATGTCCGCTACTGCCGATCGGCCGACCTGATGATGGTCTACGGCGGCGGCGTCGATCCGCAGACGCTGAAGTTCAATTGCAGCCGGTGCCAACCTCAGATCAAGATCACGCTGCTGGAGGTGCATCCAGAGCACTTGCCGAAGCGTCTGCTGATCCACAAACCGATGAAGATCGACGGCAAGATCACCTGGCATACCGAGCGCTTCAAAGGATGACGAAGACCCTCGCCGATACGTTGGCCGCGCGCGAATGCCTCTATGTAAATTGCGGGCATGCTATGTGCTGCAAGTCCATCAAGCTCGACATCCATGCGCTGATAGATCGCCTCGGGCCAGATCACGGATCGATGCACTGGGACCTGGTCGGGCTTTTTGGCTGCTCGGATTGCAAGGCTGCGGGTCGCGACCATCGACCGGTGTTCTTCACATGTATTCCCGATTACGAGGGTCAGCAACGGAAGCGCAATCGCGAATGGGAGCCGACTTTCGATGGTGAGTAACAGGTAGCCGCGCGGCAGGGCATGGGAGCGTACCGGCAGCATGTGGAGTTGTTGGGCTGTGCGGCGCTGGCCAAGCAGACATCAGGTCCGCCGCCTAACACACACATGGCCATTCTTCCAGGCGCAGTTAAGGTGTGGTCCCGGAAGCCAAGGCCTGTGTGTGCGTCCGTCGGCCATTCCCTACGGTTGGGTAGAGTCATTGTGCTTGGCAATTTTCTCCAAGAGCTTACGTGAGGCTTCGAGGATAAGGCGTGTTACGGCGACTCGTCGGCAGGCTAGCCGCTGTGCTGGTCGGATAGCTTCGTCATGGCTATTTAGTGGTTTACGTCCGGCATGCGATGGTCTTAACGAGCAGTACGTATTCGGCCTCTGGCTTGCCGTAGGTGCCATTTGAGCAGGCCGCAAGGCCGCTGCGGTCCCTAATACGCACTTCGCCCCGCCGAGAATAGATGAGCCCGCGTCCTTCCAGCATTTGAAGCCCAACGGTAACTCCTGGCCGTCTTGCTCCAAGCATGACGGCGAGAAACTCATGGGTGATCGCAAGGCGTTCGCCGTGGATCCGATCGTCACACATCAGAAGCCAACGCGCCAAACGCTCTTCAAGGTTTGATTTGGCGTTGATCAGGGCCGTATAGCTGGTCTGAATGTGGAAGTAGTGGACATAGCGTAACAGGAACAGGCGCAATGTTGGGCTGTTCGCAAGAGCATCCTTGAAGGGCTCGGTTCCGATCCGGAAAGCGCTACCGGGCGACTGAACGTAACATTCATGCGGGGCATAGTCAGCGCCCATCACGAGCGCGGCACCGGTCATTCCCTCAAAACCGACAAGTCCAACCTCGGCCTCCTTGCCTGAAGCCGTCGCGACCACAGAAGCGATGCCGTCCTCCAGGAAGTAAACCGTCTCGATCTCTGAATCGGCTTTCTCTAAGGTCATCTTCAGCTTGAGGGCACACGGCTCAAGATGTGGCTGCAAAAGCGCCAGGTCACCAGGGTTAAGCCGACGCAGCAATTCGTTTTTATAGGAATCGTTCTGTGGATTGGTCATAGCTCAATCCCACTTGGGGCAAGAGCTTTCCAATCTCCTTGCCGTCCGCGCCCGTAAACACGTGCAGACGATTTGGCGAACTTACGCCCTCTGGCGCGCGATTGACAGTGAAATGCAAACTGATGCACGGCGTCCCCTCAGCCGCGGAATTACAAAACAGGGTGTACAAATTTAAAGGGTTGGAATCGTACAGAACTCTGCTTCGTACGAATCCAACAATTTGCGATAGCGGCCAACGAGCCGGCTTGATGTGCACCGGGAAGGAAGCAACTCTGGGGCGGCCTCGGTTTTGGCGGCACGATCAACTGGGCCGACGACAGGTTCTCGGCTTTCGGCGAAGCCATCGCCCGGACGGGCCTCAAAGACTTCGGTGACAGTCATGTACTGACCGGCTCGCTCGGCTTGCGCGTCAAGTGGTGAGTTGCTTGGCTCTTACAAGCTGATGTAGATCATCGTTGAGCGTCGGCTGTTTGGAGTTGCAGAGCTGAAGCTGCCATTCAGCTTCCGGCCCCAATGCTGCCGAGGAGCAATGCGCCTCTGAGGTGACCAGGAGTGAAGAAGCTATGCCAAACCCGCACGACGGGCGCCTTCTCTGATTGCAGCAGTGGCGACAGGATTGGTAACCGGATAGGTTCTGATGAACACCTCAGCCGTGAAATTCGGGAACTCGTCCTTCAGTCGCGAATTGATCCTGGCGACCTGAGGCGTTTCATTGAGCATCGCATGAGCCATTGCCACAAACAGAAGTGTGGCGGGCGAATCTGGCGCAGATTGACGTAGCGCGACCAGGGATTCACGGTAAAAGCCTAGAACGTAGCTGCATCGCGCAAGCATTCCATAATACCAAGGAACATAAGGATTTAGCCGGACCGCTCGCTTGGCCAGTTCGTAGCCACGCTTCGGGTCGCTACCAACAAGAGCAAGGCTACCCGCAAGAAAGGCAAGTGAGTCCGCGTCATTTGGAGCAGCCACCGACACTCGGTCATGTTCTTCGACAGCAGCTTCGACATCGCCCTGCAATGCCCGAAGATCGGCAAGCATTATGCGGGCGTAAATGTCGGCCGGATCGAGCGCCAGCGCTTGCTTGACACATTTGCTCCAGCTCTCGATCGAGCCGGAAAGGTTGTCGGTAAACCCGTTGATGGCTTCCACAGCATGCGCAAGTGCCAGCGCGGTCCAAGCTCTTGCTAGACCCGGGTCGAGTTCGATCGCACGCGCCAGTAGCCGTATCGCCTCCTTGTTCGACTCACGGGTGAAAAGGTGCTTCTGCTCAAGCCCAAGCAGATAGCAGTCATAGGCCTGCAAACTTGCTGGAGCCTTCCGACGAGCAGCATCGCGTCGCAGATTGGCGAGCTGACCGTGGCAAGTTGCAAGGACATTGATGACGTTTTCGGTCACGCTGTCCAGCATCGCAAACAGGTTGTTCGCGGAACGATCGTAACGCATCGTCCAGACATCGACCCCTGTGTGGGCGTCGACGAGTTGGACGCGGATGCGCACCCGCTGCCCGTCCACTTGAAAACTTCCCTCGATCACATAGTCGGCATTCAACTCTCGTCCGAGAGCTCGCACGTCAACACGCCGTCCCTTGTAGGAAAGCATTGTTTGGCGGGCGATCACCGCAAGGTCCCGGTAGCGAGAGAGATCAACTATGAGGTCCGCCGACAAACCATCAGCGATACGAGTCCAGCGTTCTTCTCCGCTTAGATTGTCGAACGGGAGAACTGCGAGGACCGGCGGACCCGGCTCGTCGGTCGAAAGACTTCCGGGTGGTGCATGGCTGCGGTCCTGCTGGCGGTGATCGGCAAGTAACCCAGCAAGCGCCACTTTACTGCGAACATCGAGCTTCCGATAAATGGCCGAAAGATGGGTCCGAACGGTGGTAGGCGCTATGAAGAGTGTTTCGCCAATTTCGCGATAAGTCATTCCCTCCGCAAACTTTGCCGCGACCATCAACTCCCGATCCGATAAGCCGGCGAGAGGATTGCCTACGGGGCGAAGCATCGTTCCATTTTCCTTGCTGCCGACCTGTGGCCAGAACCCGATGGCCTTACATCAGGATGAAAATACTACAGATGCGATATCGAAAACACTGCATTTGCACGATTCCATGCGACGGGTCAGCATCCTAGTCTCTGCAGGTGGGCAGGTTAGGTTGCTTGGCAGGCCTGGTCGATTTAGAACACGGAGGGCTCCATGACAAAGTTGCCTGTCTTGACCGTACTACTGGTGCTTTTGGTGTCGGCGGGGCCATGCTTGTCCGAAGGTACCCAAACCGACAGCAAACTGACTTCGGAAGAAACGGTGAAAGCTGCCAGCGCTGAACTGTATTCCGACATTCTCGTGCGAGCATGCAGGAACGGATGGCGGTATCCGCGCAGCTACATTGAAAACGGATTCAGGCGCCACCTGGCGGAGCTGAAACTGCAGCTTGTCGATCAGGGTTACACTGTCGTACCCGACATGACCGCGAATGATCCGCAGGTCCAAAGAACGATATCGAGGACCAAACGCCGTCTGGTTGGCTCGCGCCAATTCAGCTGTTCCCACCCATACTGGCGCGATGAATGACTCCAACGCGACGGTGTGCAATCTGATAGCCTGATTTCCGGCGGTTCTCCCCAGGTTGGAAGGATGGCGTTGACGAATGGCAGGTTGTTATTCCGGGAGGAGTGACACTCCTCCTGGGGCTGTAAACAACTTCATGGAATGACCGCTCTTCGGCTGCGTGGCTCCGCAAGCTGCCGATCCGCTCCCGGCCCAAAAGCCGAGCTAGCCTCAGTTGGCCCTTAGTAGGCGAGTGATAGCCCAATTTTCCTGCAACGAAGACCCGCTAGGCCCGCTGACCGACGAAGAAAGTGCGATTTCTCCTGTCGTTGATCTCCCTTGCAGCCGGCTGGCCCAGGATTGCCGGTGCAAGCAGTCGAACATGCTATTTCGCTAAAACCTGGAACCTATTGGTGCACTGAGCCTTGAGTCGCGGTTCGGAGGGTGCATGAGTAAGGCAGCAAACGGGCTCTCTTTCGTCGAGTTTCAGTCGCCGACTCTGGTCGCAACGGCGCCCGAGGGCAGCGAATGGATTCACGAGATCAAGTACGATGGCTACCGCACTGAGCTGATCATGCAGCGTGGCAAAGCACGGGCCTTCACGCGCCGTGGCTACGACTGGTCGCATCGATACCGCCGGATAGTTGAAGCAGCGGCGGGCTTGCCGGTGAGGACCGCGATCATCGATGGGGAGGCTGTCGTTCTCGGCGACACCGGCCTTCCGGATTACCAAGCCCTGGAAAGAGAGTTGGGCAATCCAGATTCCGCGAGACTCATCTTTTATGCGTTCGACCTGCTGCACCTTAACGGGCGCGATCTTCGGCAACTGCCATTGGTGAAGCGCAAGGCAGCCCTGGAGAGGCTACTGGAGAACACCGCGCCGACACTGACCTATGCCGAACATCTGGAGGTAAGCGGCAAGGATGTGTTTCAACATGCCTGCCGGATGGGGTTGGAGGGGATCGTATCCAAGCGCGTCGATGCGACCTACGGCTCGGGGGTTCAGACCAGTTGGTTGAAGGTAAAGTGCATCAAGAGCGACACCTTCCCTATCGTGGCTTTCGTAGAGAAACTCGGTGCTCACCCGCGCCGCATTGCATCGCTTTATATCGGGCGCCGCGAGGGCAACCGACTGCTCTATGCCGGGAAGGCTCGCAGCGGGTACACCTTGAGCGCTGCGAAACTTGTGCGAGAGCGGCTTGACCCGCTGATCATCAGCAAGTCGCCTTTGTCAGAGCCGATTGTGAAGCCGAAAGCGACTTGGGTGAAACCACACGTGCTGGCCGAGGTCCAGTTCAGCGGCGTCACCGATCGCGGGGTGCTGCGCGAGGCAGTGTTCAAGGGTTTGCGCGAAGACCTCGTGCCAATCCCGGCCAAGCCTCAAGCGCCATCAAAGCGACGCGGGCCAACCCGGAAACATGGCGTTCCCAGTGAAAACATCCTGCAACTGCTGCCAGACGCTGTCTCGCCCTCCAAGGACGAGCTTGCGCGTTACTGGGAGAGGGTTGCGGATCATGCCCTGGTTCATCTCGGCCACAGACCGCTGAAGCTGGTCCGCCATGCTCATGGCGCGACCTTCTATCACAAAGGCGCACTGCCGCAGATCCCGGCGGCAGTGCATCAATAGCGGCTGCAGAAGCGCGAGGGTGGCGAAGGTGTGCGCGTGTGGGTGGACGACCTTGCCGGTTTGCTGGGACTGGTCGAGATGGATGCGGTAGAGCTGCATCCCTGGAACGCCACCGTCGACGATATCGAACATGCCGACCGTATTGTTCTGGACCTTGACCCCGGCGAGGGCGTGGAGTGGGAGCAAGTCATCGAGGCCGCACTGGCGCTCCGCGACATCCTGGAAGCGGAAGGGCTGGAGAGCTGGCCGAAGGTTACTGGCGGCAAAGGCATTCACCTGATGGTCCCGCTGGAGAGCAAGATCACGCACGACAGCGGCCGCCTCTTGGCCAGGTCCTTCGCCAATCGGCTCGCTGAAGCGCATCCGGACCGCTATCTACTTTCGGCCTCGCCGTCGGCTCGAACAGGCCGCATCTTCATTGATTACCTCCGCAATGGTCGGGGCAACACTGCGGTGGGCGCCTTCTCGCCAAGGGCGCGCCCCGGCTTTCCAATCGCCCATCCGGTGACCTGGAGCCACGTTGAGGCAGCCATCCGTCCAGATGCCTTCACCATCGACCACCCATTTAGGGCAACCGTTAAAAAGGCGGCGAGAGCGCAGAACCCGCAAATGAAGATTCTCGCGGGGATTTCAGTAGCAAATTAGCAAGGACGCGTAGCCATCCCGAACGACGGATCAAGTGGTGTGCTTACCGGACCGGGTCGAGTTCTATCCAAGCGGGCGCATGATCGCTCGGTTTTTCCCAACCCCGCACGTCGGCGTCGACGCCAGCGTCACGCAACCTCTCCAAAAGTGGCGGGCTGACCAGAAGATGATCCATCCGCAGGCCAGAACTTCGATCGTAGCCGCCCTGGTAGGCGAAGTTCCAATAGGTGTAGACGCCTTTCTCCGGGTGAATGCGGCGGACGCCATCGATCCAGCCGCCATCAAGCATCTGGGCATAGGCTTGCCGGCTCTCCGGAAAGTAGACTGCATCGCCTAGCCAACGTCGTGGCGCCACGGCATCAATCGGGGTGGGCACGACGTTGTAGTCACCGCAGAGAATGCTTGGGATGCCTTCCCTCAGCAGCAGCTGGCCGTAGCTGATCAGGCGGTCGAACCAGCCCAGCTTATAATCGAATTTCGGGCCAGGAGCGGGATTGCCGTTGGGCAGGTAGAGGCAGCCGACGACGATACCATCCACCTCAGCCTCGAGATATCGGCTGTGCGTATCGTCAGGATCGCCCGGGAGCCCACGACGGCGCTCCAACGGCTCTTTTCCACGAGCGAGTATGGCTACGCCGTTGTAGGACTTTTGCCCGTGCCAGATTGCGCCGTAGCCGGCGTCCCTGATGGCTTCGGCGGGGAATTTCTCATCCGAGGTCTTCAATTCCTGAAGGCACACGACGTCATAGTCGGTCTGACCCAGCCACTTGATGAGCACAGGCAGGCGGCCGTTCACACCGTTGACGTTGAATGTTGCGATGCGGGTCATCAGGAGCTCTCTCCAAAACTCTTCACGCGGTATCAAGGTGAATGGCTCAGCAGTTGATCCCTCACTACGCTGCACAGGAAGACCGCATGCCGTCGGACCCTCTGCCATCAGATTTCGACATCGTTGATCCTCTCGGCTCCTTTTAACCGCCGAGCGTGGGGAAAGTTCAAGATGACAGCGATAGGATGAGTCCGGCCGAACTCGAGCGAAACTCTCAGGCAGGTGCGATGCGGCCCTCGACTGACTGAATGTCTGAAATGCGCCTCGAAGCCGACATCAAGAGTCGGCGTGCCGAACGTCCTGTCTGGCAGAGAGCGAACAGGCAGCTTACGGTATGATGATCCTCAGACGGGGCCGTTCGCGGCCCCTAAACTCGCGTTGAAAATCCTTGGCGCGCCATTGCAGTAGTGATGTCACCGCCTCCCGCAGTTTCATTGGTGGCGCAATCGTAAGGCCAAACGTCCAAAGAACTGCGCCTTGGGCAAATAGCCAAGGTCACTTATCAAAACTGATGGTTATGATAAATTCGCTCTCTCTGGGCGGAGTTTGGCATGAAGCGTCGACTGATTTTTGCAGTGTGCATCCTGATAAGTCAGGTGGCGGTCGGAAACGCCCAGACGGTTGAGACGGCGGTAGCACGCGCCCAGACGACTTCCGACAACAATATCATCCAGAATGCCGCTCTTTCCAAGGACTACACCACCCTTATAGCAGCTGTGAAAGCGGCCGGGCTGGTTGAGACGTTGGAGGGTAAAGGCCCGTTCACTGTTCTCGCGCCGACAGACGCCGCATTTGCAAGATTGCAGCAAGGTGCAGTGCAGGTTCTTCTTGCGCCCGAAGCTAAAAACGAACTCTCCAAAATCCTAAAGTGTCATGTGATTTCCGGAGATCTGAGTACCGACGCGATCCTCGCTGAGATAGCCGCGAACAACGGAGCCTACTCGGTCGACACAATCGGGGGATGCTCTCTCACTTTTCGGGCGGCAGGAAGCAATATTTCTGTAACGGACCAATTTGGCGACATTGCCAGTCTCGTTGCCAGCGACGTGAAACAGACGAACGGCTTGGTCTACGCGGTCGACAAAGTACTTTCGCCCGGCGCTCCAGACACCTCTCACGAAATTCACGCCTCTAGGATCTTTGCCGGACCGAACGAATATCCACCCACTAATTTCGCGGCTTATGGGATTCTGGCATTCAAATCGAAAGTTACCATCTACGACCAGGAACGGCAAAAGATGCTGTGCGAGGCGTTTGTGAATGCCGTCCTGCCGTCGTCGTCGCTCGTCGTCCCTACAGCGGCCCAAATGGTAACGGTATGGCCGATGGACAGCGCCGAGCATGCAAAGGCCGCAACCAAGGCGAACATAACCAGGACCTGCGACGAAGCCCTTCAGGATTATGGACTGGCTGTTTCGCAAAAGGCAGTCCGCGATGCAGTTGCAAGCGGCGTTGCTGTCGACGGCGACGGGCCTTTTCTGATTGCGTGGGCACCGCCGACGCAAATCGGAAAGCCTGGTGCTGTGGTTCTTAAAGCCGACCTTTCAACAGTGACCGAATACAAGATGGCAAGTGACATCATGCACCGGTGGGTAGTGGAAATTGAAAACAGGCCCGAGCTTTGGAGATCGGGAACGTTCGATAGAAGCTTGATCGCAACAGCTCGCGAGTGGGCGGATCACTACGGGTCCCTGATCTTTTCAGTCGTCGGTGTAAAGTGACGCCCTTCCTAGATTTCATAGCCGGGTTCGGTGTGTCCGGAGTGGTCGGATTGGTGCTTGGGCTCATTGCGATGACGATCATTGCGCCAAACACCACTGGTGGAGCGTTGCTAATCATTTTTGTTGGGATAGCAGTGGGGATTATTTTCGGCGCGATTTACCGCTCATTTAGACCAGCTAAGACGCCACCCGAAACGAAACAGTGAAATTTGCTGAGTACACGAAACGCGCTGGACTAAAAAAAAGATATTGAGTAAAAAAGCCGCCGAAGCGGGTTTTTCGTTATCAAATACTAGCCAAAAGCGCGGGGCCGAGGATCATTACCTCCGGCGGCCTGTCTGGAGGCAAAGCGCGGGAATATTCGAGGCCGCCCAGAGCGATCTGCAGGGCATTTGCTGATCCAGCAGAGCCGGGAGATCGGACTGAAGGCACGGATATTTGATGTGATTCTGTACCTCTTCTCAAGCAGCGTTCTGACGGTCGCTGGCGCAGACAGACCGTCAGAACGCCGATCATCACGATGTACGCTTTTGGACGCGGCAAATGTCGACCTTCTGGCCGAAATGAGGCGCATTGCAGACTGGCGACTCTGGGCCGCAAGCGGGAGGTCGGCTTTCGGGCATCGAGCTGACCTAAGCAGTCATTCAACTCATGGCCACAAGTAGCTCATACACGCTCCTCTTGACGCGGCGTGCCACCCTAGCCGATGTCGGGCTGATGTGCGTGGACGGCAGGACGTCCTTGACCACCGCTTCTGGCGCCGCCGATTGGCGAGCCGCCTCTCCATCATTTGCGATGGAACGGAAAAGAAACCATTCAGCATCAGACTGCCGCTTTTCGACGCACCTTTTCGAATACGTCGGAACGAGCGCTTGTCGCGCAGCCCACGATGCCCCCATTGGTGAACCGGTTCCATGAAGAGTCTGACAATACGCCACCGCATCCTCGTCAGTTTCGCTGCCGTTCTGGTGGTCATGTCCGTGATAGCCGTCATGGCGTACGCCTGGTTTCTTCAGGCGGGCCAGGAGGCGACTGAGGTCGAGAAGGGCATCCTACCGGACCTTTATCACAGCACCGAGATCATGACGGGCCAGATGGCGGCCCATAGTCTGCTTCAGGAATTTGCCCTTCAGGAAAACCCGTCGGACAGAAGCACGCTTGAAAGCGCGATCACGACCAATCGCGACCAAGTGCAGCGATCGATGGACGACTATGAGGCAACAATCGTCTCCGACATCGACAAGCAGAATTATGCACTCGTCAAAGAACTCGCCAACCAATTCCGTCTGGCTGAAACTGCTGTGCTGGACACAAGCCGGGCTGCCTTGTCGAAAGGTGAAACTCCCAATGAAAGCCCGGCCCTCAAGAACACCGTAGAGCCGATTTTTGTAAAATTGCAGTCCGCTCTGCAGGCCATGGTTGAGGATCATAGAGGCGAGGCAAACAGTGCGACCCAGCGGATCAGCTCGATCGTTAGAACGGCCGAAGTCGGTTTGAGTGTTGGCTTGTTGGTAGCCCTCGGGCTAGCCCTTCTTTTGGGTTACCAGCTGTTTCGCGCCATTACAGGTCCGCTCACCCGTTTGGTCAACGCGGTTCAATTGATGCGGCAAGGCGACTTCAGCGAACGCCTCGATCTGATGCGCCGAGACGAATTCAGTGTGCTTGCCGACGGCTTCAACGCAATGGCGGACGATCTCACAACCCTCATTGGTCAGGTTCAAAGGTCCAGCATACAGGTCGGCACGTCGATAACTGAGATCGCCGCCACCTCCAAGCAACAGCAGGCAACTGCGACTGAAATCGCAGCGACCACAACAGAAATCCGCGCGACAGCCAAGGAAATCTCCGCCACATCAAACGAGCTGGTCCGCACGATGAACGAGGTCTCCACAGTTGCCGAACAAACGGCTGCCGTCGCCGGCGGAGGTCAAGCCGGGCTGACCCGTATGGAAGAAACCATGCAGCAAGTCATGGAAGCGGCCGGCGCGATCAATTCCAAACTCGCGATCTTGAGTGAGAAAGCCGGCAGCATCAATCAGGTGGTGACGACCATCACAAAAGTCGCCGATCAGACGAATCTGTTGTCGCTCAACGCTTCCATCGAGGCTGAGAAGGCAGGCCAATATGGCCGGGGTTTTGCAGTTGTAGCGACGGAAATCCGAAGGCTCGCGGACCAGACGGCTGTCTCCACCTACGATATTGAGCAGATGGTCAAGGACATCCAGTCGGCAGTCGCGGCCGGGGTGATGGGCATGGACAAGTTTTCCGAGCAGGTCCGCCGGGGTATGCAGGAAATCCAGCAGGTCGGCGGGCAACTCTTCGATATCATTCAGCAGGTTCAGGGGCTGGTGCCACGTTTCGAAGTCGCCAATGAAGGCATGCAAGCACAGGCGACCGGCGCGGGGCAGATCAGCGACACGCTAACCCAGCTAAGCGAGGCAGCTCAGCAAACAGTCGAATCCCTTCAACAATCGACGCTCGCGATCGACGAGCTCAATCAAGTCTCAGGCGGCATGCGAAGTAGCATTTCGAGGTTCAAGCTGCGAGCATAGCGAGTCGGCAGTAGGAGGTGACAATGCTATTCCTCGCCTTCAGCATGGGTCCGGATCGCTACTTGATCGATGTCCACCAAATTGAAGAGGTGCTGCCCTATTTCGATGTGAAAGTTCTTCCGGGTGCGCCAACTGGTGTGGTGGGTTTGGTCAGCTATAACGGAATACCCATCCCTCTGATCGATGTTACCCATCTTGCGCTTGGCCGGCCATCGGAGCGCCTATTGAGCACCCGGATCGTTGTGACGCGCTATCCGGCGCATGATGGCGAGCAACGCCTGCTGGGGCTGATCGCGGAACGGGTGACGGATACGCTCGAGCGACACCCTGCCGATTTCGCGCCGTTCGGACTTGAACAAGGAACCCCGCCCTATCTTGGGCCGGTGGCTTCCGATGGTTCGGAGATCATTCAGTGGGTCAAAGTGGAAGCGCTGCTTTCGGAAGAGATTCGTACCGCTTTGCTCCGCCAGGCCGCAATAGGTGATCAATGACCGGCGCAATAGAAAAGCTCCTGATGGAAACCATCGGACTGGACAGTGCCAGTGTTGGTCCGACAGTGGTTCGTCAGGCGGTCAGAGACCGGATGGAAGCATGCCGGATAACCAACCCTCAGGCCTATAGGGAACACTTGACCGTTTCCTCGCAGGAGCTGCAGGAGCTGATCAATGCGGTGGTGATCCCAGAGACCTGGTTCTTTCGCGACCGAGAAGCGTTCACGATGCTGGCGCGGCATGCGCGCGTGCACAAGCCTGCTCAGCCGATAAGAGTCCTGAGCCTGCCATGTTCAACCGGCGAAGAGGCTTATTCGGTCGCCATGGCGATGTTCGATGCCGGCTTTGAGGCGCACGAGTTCAAGATCGATGGCGTGGACGTCAGCAGTCGCAATATCGCCACGGCTGAACGCGCCATCTATGGGCGCAATTCGTTTCGCGGGAGCCATCTCGAATTTAAAGATCGCTATTTCGAAGCGGCTGAGGGCGGGTTGCGGCCTATTGCTGGGGTGCTGAAACAGGTTCGGTTCAGGGTAGGAAACCTGTTCGGCTCTCGCGCTTTCGGGCAAGAGGTCTATGACATCCTGCTTTGCCGCAATTTGCTGATCTACTTCAATCGAGAGCTGCAGGATCGCGCATTGAGCTGCCTGAAGGACCTGCTGGCCAAGGACGGACTTCTTCTGGTCGGTCCGGCGGAAGCAGCTCTTCCAAGGTTGCATGGCTTTATTTCCGCTGAATGGCCATTGGCCTTTGCCTTTCTGAAATCGGAGGCCGTCAAGACCACGGCGCCGAAAGTTCCGGCCGCCGTCCCGGTGCGGGCGCCAAGCCCGAAGGTCAACATGAGCGAGCCTCTTCTTCCGTTCCGACCGACAATTGGCAATGAAGGCCGTAGGCAGGCTCCGACCAAGCCGCTTGCACAGGCCTCGGAAAGCCTCATCGCGGTTGAACGGATCGCCAATGCAGGACGGGTAAAGGAGGCACAGGAGGTCGCCCTGGCGCATCTCAAGGAATTCGGTCCTTCCGCGGAAATCTTCTACCTGCTGGGCCTCGTCCAAGATGCGGATGGTTCTGCACCCGAAGCCGCGCGAAGTTATCGCAAGGCGCTCTATCTCGCACCAAATCATCGAGAAGCTCTCGTCCATCTGGCCTTGCTGCTTAGCAAGCAAGGCGACCATAACGGCGCCGAGGCGCTGGCCGGCCGGCTGGGTCGGGTCCAGAAAAGGAGCGGCGGCTGATGGCGGCTTCGACAAAGATCGCTCAGCCGGTGGAGGAGATTGCAATCGACGACTGCTGGCGGCAAATAGGCGTACGGGGCGACAAGTCATGTCCGCTACTGGAGCAGCATCTCCACTGCCGGAATTGCCCGACCTACAAGAAGATTGCACGACGCCTTCTTGACCGTGCAGCGCCCTCGGCATACCGCGACGAATGGCATGATAACGCTGATCGTGCAGGGATCCATTCGACAGACAGCGACGCGCTGCAGACGGCCGTTCTCTTCCGTTTGGGGGACGAATGGCTTGCACTGCCGGTCGGTATTTTTCATGAAGTGGCTGAATCTCGTCGCGTTCATTCACTTCCACACCGCAGGAACAGTGCACTGCTCGGTATTGCGAATGTCCGTGGTGAATTGCTCATTTGCCTGTCCCTGGCCGAATTGCTCGGGATAGACGAGCGCAAGGAGGGGGAACAAGGCACACGCACCAAGGTATTTCGCCGCCTAGTCGTGGTAGGCGAGCACGACAAGCGGGTTGCTTTTACGGTTGACGAGATCCACGGCTTACATCGGTACCAAGAACGCGACACTCTCGATGTTCCGGCCACGATTGGCAAGGCAGTGTCGGCCGCTACAGTTGCCGTGCTGCCGTGGCAGGGACGAGCCGTTGGCTGTCTCGATCCACGACAACTGCTCACGATGCTTGACCGGAGCATCGCATGACAGATGGAGACTTCAGCCAGGTTTCGATGCTCACCCTCTTCCAGGCCGAACTGGAGACGCAGTCACAGGCTCTAACCTCTGGGCTTCTGGCACTCGAACGCGATCCTATCGCCCCCGACGCCCTGGAAGCATGCATGCGTGCCGCGCATTCCCTGAAAGGAGCTGCCCGCATCATCGACTTGATGCCTGCGGTCAAAGTTGCAAATGCGATGGAAGACTGTCTGGTCGCAGCGCAACGTGGGCATCTGAGGGTGCGACGGGAGCATATAGATGCGCTTCTGCAGGGCTCTGACCTTTTGAAATTGATCGCATCGGGATCATCGAGCGAGAGTGCCAACTCAGAAGTAGAAAGCTTTCTCGCGAAGTTCGAGGAATTGTCCCTCCCCGAGGCAAAGCCCGGGACCCAAGATTCTGCAGCTGATTTCGCAACTCCAGACCATGCCCAGGAGCAACTGGCGACGACCTCTTCAGCGAACGTCCTAGTTGCGGCGGTACCGCAAGCGCACGGCAGCATCGGCTCTGATAGAATGGTCCGGGTGACGGCAGACAGCCTGAACCGATTGCTCGGGTTGGCTGGCGAGTCGCTGATGGAAGCTCGGCGGCTCAGGCCATTCGCTGATGGGCTGCTACGGCTGAAGCGACTTCAATCGGACCTCGCAAGTGCGTTCGACAATCTTCATGCAGTGCTGCCGCCGGTTTTAAACCATGCGGCGGTGATGGAGGCGCTGGCTGAGGCGCAGCGAAAGCTTCGGTTAAACCAAGCGTTCCTGGCGGAGCGTCTCGATGAATTGGATTCAGTTGATCGGAAAGCGACCGATCTTGCCAACAGGTTGTACGACGAAACGTTGGCGAGCCGGATGCGGCCTTTTGAGGACGGCGTGCGACACTATGCGAGAACGATCCGCGACCTCGGTCGTACCCTTGGCAAGCGGGTGCGACTGGAGATTGTAGGCGGCTCGACCGGCATCGACCGCGATATTCTCGAGCAGCTTGATGCCCCTTTGGGGCATCTCCTGCGCAACGCTGTAGACCATGGGCTTGAACCGCCTGAGGAGCGCATCGCGATGGGGAAACCCGAAGAGGGGCTCATCAGGCTCGAAGCGAGGCATAATGCCGGGCTGCTGCAGATAGCCGTGGTGGACGACGGCAGGGGGGTCGAGCTCTCGAAGCTGCGCGAGACCGTCGTCGCCCGGCAACTTGCAACCAGGGAAAGTGCTGACACACTCAGCGAAACCGAATTGCTCGCATTCCTGTTTCTGCCAGGCTTTTCGATGAAAGCGGGCCTTACCGACGTCTCCGGTCGCGGTGTGGGGCTTGATGCAGTGCAAGCCATGACGAAGGAAGTCCGGGGAGTCGCAAGCGTCTCCTCAGAATTTGGGCACGGAACCCGATTTCAACTGCAATTGCCGCTGACGTTGTCGGTCCTGCGCACGCTGCTCGTCGATGTTGATGGGGAGCCCTATGCTTTTCCACTCGCTGCCATTTCCAAGACTTTGAAACTGCAGCGGACGCAGATCAATCTCCTGCAGGGCCGGCCACATTTTCGATTGAATGATCGACAGATCGGGCTGGTCACCGCGCGCGAGGTGCTGGATCGAGGTGAGCCCGGATCGGAACCGAACGAACTCTCGGTCGTCGTCGTGGATGCGGGTCGGGGCGATGCGTACGGCCTGATCGTCGACCGTTTTCTCGGGGAACGCGAGTTGGTGATCAGACCTCTGGACCCACGGTTTGCCAAGATCAAGGACATCAGCGCAGCAGCCCTGATGGAAGACGGTTCGCCTGTTCTGATCTTCGACGTCGACGATCTGATCCGATCGGTGGAGAAGCTTGCATCATCCAGCGGACTTCGAACTCTTCGGCGCGCCGCGGGCGGTCCCGAAGCGAGCAGGCGCAAGCGCGTGCTCGTGATTGACGATTCACTGACGGTTCGCGAACTCCAGCGCAAGATGCTGGGCAATTACGGTTATGAGGTCGAAGTTGCGGTCGACGGTATGGACGGGTGGAATGCCGTCCGGTCTGGTCCTTTCGATCTCGTCGTCACCGACATCGACATGCCTCGTATGGATGGCATCGAGCTGGTGAGTTCGATCAGAAAGGACGCTCATCTTAAGAACACACCCATCATGATCGTTTCATACAAGGATCGGGAAGAAGATCGCGCGCGCGGGCTCGACGCAGGTGCGGACTATTATCTGACCAAGAGTAGCTTTCAGGACGAGGCGCTGATCCATGCCGTCGTGGACATGATTGGCGAGGCGGTTGAATGAGAACGAGATGGGAAGCCAGCGAATGAGAATCGGCGTGGTCAACGACATGCCCATGGCGGTTGAACTTCTGCGTCGACTGGTCCTGTCGACCGGCGAACATCAGGTCGCGTGGATCGCGACCAATGGGCGAGAGGCGGTCGAGGTCTGCAGACGTGATCTGCCGGATCTCATACTCATGGATCTAGCGATGCCAGAGATGGACGGCGTGGAAGCGACCCGCAGAATCATGGCGGAAACCCCGTGCTCAATCTTGCTGGTGACCGCTAGTATCGAAGCCAACCTCGCCGGCGTCTACGAAGCAATGGGTCATGGCGCGCTTGACGCAGTCGATATTCCCTCAGTGGGCATCGAAGGTAACGCGTCCTCGCAATCCGCCCGGCTTTTGACGAACAAGATAGGGACGATCGGCAAGCTGATTGGTGATGCGCCGACCCAGGCAAAAAGGCGGATGTCACGTGCGGCTGAGCCGACACCTCGACGCCTGATTGCAATCGGTGCCTCCGCGGGCGGGCCGGCTGCCGTTGCCGCAGTCCTGAGTTCGTTTCCCGTTGACTTTGGCGGCGCGATTGTACTCGTCCAGCATCTCGATGCTCAGTTCGTTCCAGGCCTCGTTGATTGGCTGGGGCAGCATACGCCTCTCCCGATCAGTCCGGCGCGGGAAAGGGATAGTCCTCAAGCCGGCACCGTTCTCGTTGCCAGTTCTGCGGATCATCTGGTTTTCAAGTCAGCTCGGCAACTTGGCTATACGCCCAGCCCCAAGGACAATGTTTATCGGCCGTCCGTAGATGTGTTCTTCGAAAGTGCGGCGCAATGGTGGCCCGGCTCGGTGACTGGTGTTCTGCTCACAGGCATGGGCAGGGATGGTGCGCGCGGGCTGAGACAGCTCCGCGACAAGGGGCATCTCACAATCGCGCAGGATAAAGCAACCAGTGCCGTCTATGGCATGCCGAAGGCCGCCGCCGACATCGGCGCGGCTGTTGATATTCTTCCTTTGAGTGCTATCGGCTCACGTATAATCGAAGCCTGCGAGCGCTCCACGTGAAAGGGCCCGTCCGATGACGCAAGAACCAGAGCTGGTCCCGCCACTCGCAGATAATTATTCATCCATGGTTCTGCTCATCGATGATCAGATCATGGTTTGCGAGGCGGTCAGGCGCGCTCTAGCCACCGCGCCCGATATTTCCTTACACTTCTGCACCGACCCATTGAGAGCGATGGCGGTCGCGGATGAGGTAAAGCCAACGGTTATTCTGCAGGATCTCGTCATGCCCGGGGTCGATGGGCTGCATCTGGTGCGAGAATACAGGAAGCATGGGTCGACACGCGCGGTCCCAGTCATTGTGCTGTCGAGCAAGGAAGATCCAGCCACCAAGGGCGAGGCGTTCGCTGCGGGAGCGAACGACTATCTCGTCAAACTGCCGGACCGTATCGAGCTGATTGCACGTATTCGATATCACACGCGGGCCTATCTGGATCACGTCCAGCGAGACGCGGCGTACCGAGCGCTAAGGGAAAGCCAGCGACAGCTGATCAGTGCAAATCTCGAGCTTGAACGTCTGACGCGGATCGATGGCCTGACGGGTCTAGGCAACAGGCGCTATTTTGACGAATATCTGGCGGCTGAATGGAAGCGCGCTTTTCGCGCACAGTCCCCATTGTCGCTGTTGATGATCGATGCAGACAACTTCAAACGATACAACGATACCTATGGCCATATGGCCGGCGACGAGGTGCTCAAGCAAATCGCCCGCGTAATCCAGAGTGGTTCCGGCCGCTCCACCGATCTCGCTGCGCGGTACGGAGGCGAAGAGTTCGTCATCGTGCTGGTCGACACTTTACTGGAACAATCCAGCGCGATCGCAGAGCGGCTCGTCCAGAGCGTGCGGGAATTGAACATACCCCACGGCCCGGATCGCGTGACCATCAGCGTTGGCGCCGCAACAGCGGTGCCCACCGAGAACGAGACGCCAAACGATTTCGTCAATGCCGCCGATTTGGCTCTGTTTCGTGCCAAATCGGAAGGACGAGATCGTGTTGCGCTTCATATGTCCCGCAGCTAGAGAAGCTCAATGCACCTCCGAAGAGCGGGTGTGTAATTTGAGGCTAAGATGGGGCGTGAGAGCGGCACTCGGTTGAAGATAGGAGCCGGACAACGGGCTTGAAGACTGGTTGGGCAAACGTTGGGAATGACAGCGACAGCGAGCTGGCCAGGTTCCGCTCCCTCCTCCTTATCATTGCGCCGCTTAAAACCCCAGGGTTGATTGCCGTGTGAAGCACTGGCGCGGCGAGGAAAACTTGCGGCGCGCTTCGCTGCAGAATTCCGGGAGGAGAAGGCTGAGCGTGTTCCAGAGGTCTATTAACTCCAGCAGGCGGAACCTTGCGAGCCTCGAAGCCTTCTTCCTGTTAGCTAAGGAGGAAACCAATGGCAAATCTGGGAAGACTGGCTGTCGCGATGCTTGGCATTCTTGCTTACCAAAATCGCGATAAGATCGGTGACTTGATCCGCGGCGCGGGAAATCGAGATCCAAACAACACACAAGGCGGGCTCTTGGATCAGCTGTCCAAGGGCGTCTCCGGGACCGCGTTTGGGGACATCCTCGACCGCTTCAGAAATGCAGGAGCGGGATCGAAGGTCGATTCGTGGGTTAGTACCGGACCCAACGAACCGATCGACCCGAAGGACGTGGAGACGGCAATTGACGAGGACACTCTCACTGCGCTTTCGATGCAAACTGGTCTGTCGCGCGATGAGTTGATTGCCCGGATCACTAAAGACTTGCCCGAGGCGGTCGACAAGCTGACGCCAAGGGGCGAACTGCCAGCAGCGACCGATGAGATCGCACTCCTAGATCAGGTGCCGCCACGCACTCCAGAGCGGTAAACGGGGGATTACATCGACCGTTAAATTGGCCGCGCCGCAATCCGGAGCGCATGACTGAACGGGCGGGCCACGGCCTGCCGTTGGGCGCCGCGAAGGAAAGAGTGGTGAAAGGGGGCGATCTTCTCTTTGGACTGGTTGTGATGAGGCGGGACCCTGGCACAGGTCGGCGTTGAGTTCCACTCTGCATTTTATTCAACATGACCCTAAATTGATTGGTCCACCCGGTTCCGAAACGACACAATGCGGGCTCGGCTGAGGCCCCTCCGTCTTTGAGGTATCGTCCTCGCGACCGCGTAAACAAGAAAGTGAATGATCGACCGACGTGACGCGATCACCCCATGTAGCGGCTTGCCGATCGAGCTTCAAAGTCAGCCTGATAGACTTTTGAAATAGACGTCATACAATCCCATTTTTCTGCTTTCAATGAAAGCAAAGCGAAATGGCCGAAGAACGCGCCCAACGCCGTCTTGCCGCCATATTGGCCGCCGACGTGGTGGGCTACAGCCGACTTCTGGACCTGGACGAGCAAGGAACATTGAACGCGTTAAAGAGGAGGCGGAAGGAGATCCTGGAACCACTGGTCCGCGACCGTCACGGCCGTGTCGTAAAAGTGATGGGTGATGGCGTCCTAGTCGAGTTCGGAAGCGCAGTGAACGCGGTGTCATGCGCCGTCGAACTCCAGAAGCGGATGATGGCCGCGAACGAGGGTTTGGCGTTCGACCGACAAATCAACCTGCATATCGGCATCAATCTGGGCGATGTCGTTGTCGAGGACGGCGATCTGTTCGGCGATGGCGTTGTTGTCGCAGTGCGGCTTCAGGCAATGGCCGGGGCCGGAGATATCTGCGTCTCCGGCAGCGTCTACGATCAAGTCAAGCGAAAGCTTGAATGCGACTTCGACGAACTCGGTCCGCAAGCGATCAAGAACGTTGCCGAACCGGTATCCGTTTACCGGATTCGGTTATCGGCCTCATCTGAAAGTGGCGGACCGGCAGAGAAAGCGCCGCTGCCGCTCCCCGGCAAGCCCTCCATCGCCGTCCTTCCCTTTACGAACATGAGCAACGATCCGGAGCAGGAGGCTTTTGTCGACGGCCTCACCGAAGACCTGATCACGGATCTGTCGAGGAACAGCGAGTTGTTTGTTATCGCCAGCAACTCGGCTTTTGCATACAAGGGCAGGCATATGGATGTGCGTCGCATCGCGCGAGAACTGGGAGTGCGCCATCTTCTTGAGGGTAGTGCACGGCGGGCAGCTGGACGGGTGCGTATCAACGCTCAATTGATCGATGCGATCGGGGGCGACCACCTTTGGGCCGAAAGATTCGACCGAAGCCTTGAAGATATCTTCGCTGTTCAGGACGAGGTGACCGGCAAGATTGTCGAGGCTCTGGTGGGCCGTCTGACCGCCGCGCCGGGGCGCAACAGACCGAAGAACCTGGAGGCCTATGATTTATGTGTGCGTGCACGGGCCTTGGGCCTGCAAACGGCACTCACCGCGAAAGAAGCCATTTTCCTGCTGAACCGGGCAATTGCGCTCGATCCGGAATATGCGGAGGCGCATCGTTGGCTGGCACTCAACCTCTGGCTGGGCTGGGAGTTCTGGGACGAACCGATGGACCCCAATCGCACAAGTGCGCTTGCCGAAGCACAGCAGGCGGTCGAACTCGACCCGAATGACGCTGGGAACCGATGGGTATTGGGCGTTATACTAGGACATGAGGGTCGCTGGGCGGAATCGGATGCCGAATTCGCCGCCGCCCACAAGCTGGATCCCAACCACGCCGACGCATGGGCAATGCAAGCTGAACTGACGACGGAAAACGGCCGGCCTGCCGAAGCCATAGAGCAGGTGCGCAAGGCGCTGCGGCTCAACCCTCACCCGCCCGGTTGGTACTACTGGATGTTGGGCCAGGCTCAGTATGCCATCGGCGACTACGAATCCGCGGTTCAAACGTTGCGGAGACCCGAAACTTATCGCACGACTTCACGACGCCTGCTTGCAGCAAGCCTTGCGCAACTTGGCCGTTTGGAGGAGGCGCGCTGGGAGGCGGAAATGTTCATGATAAGCAATCCGCACTTCACAATCAGGCATTGGTCAGCTTCGCAGCCTTTCCCGGCCGAGGACGTCCGACGGCATATCGTGGAAGGCTATCGCATGGCGGGGCTGCCAGAATGACTGTCACGGCTATGCCGTCGGGGCCGCAGTGGATAGCGTCTCGAGGCTGCCGCAGCAGCGAATATTTGGTCTCTTCTGCCGGAACGAAATTCGTCAAATCGAGACTTGAACATGGCAAGTGAAGACTTTCGGCACCGGAAAGCACAACGGGAGGATCTCCCGGCCCTGATTACGCTCATGGACGCGGCGATCTCTGAACTCCAGAAGCCCTTTCTAGATGACGCTCAGATCCAATCCAGCCGGGCCATCATGGGGCTGGATACACAACTTGTCGACGACGGCACTTACTTCCTCGTGGAGCACAACGGCGTTTTGGCAGGTTGCGGCGGTTGGAGCCGGCGCGCAACGATGTATGGTGGAGATCAGTCGCCTGGACGTGATGCAGCGCTGCTTGATCCTGCCAAGGACGCAGCACGCATCAGAGCCATGTACACCCATCCGGACTTTGTCCGGCGGGGGGTCGGCCACTTGATCCTTGCGCTTTGTGAGCGTGCCGCCAAGGCCGAGGGCTTCGCCCGTGCTGAGCTGGCAGCTACCGCGGCCGGAGAGCCACTGTATCGCGCCTGCGGGTACCAATCCGTCAAGAAATTCTTCGACGAGCGTGGCGGGGCTCCGGTTCCTATCCTGCTTATGAGCAAGACGCTCTGACCTCCGGCTTACAGGGCAGTCGCACGCAGTTGGCGGCGCTCGCCGGCACGGAATGCTCACCTATACTTCCGCCCCATGGTCCGCTTTTGGTGAATGGACGGGACCGTACGAATGACTGCCATTGGGCGCAAAGCCGCCGTTCGGCTTCCACTATGCCCAGATCGCATGCCGTCACGTTCGGACGCTCAGTCAAAGCGAACGAGATCTAATCCTGAAGAATCAGCCGGCCGGGATTACCGGCGCAGCCGGATCGTGAGGTCCGGGAACATGGCCGGCAGGAACCACTGCCGCCGCGCCTAAAACGTGCTTCTCTTGATCATCAAAGAAAATGTGGGCCCCGAGCGCCTTCAGGATGGGTGCTTTCTCACGGCTGCCTACGAAGTGCGCCTCGTCAGCTGGTGTTCCCCACGCTCTCAGCGTCCGAATTACGCGCTCATGCGCAGGGGCGTTCCGGGCAGTGACAAGTGCGATGCGGACCTTACTCACGTTGCCCTCATTAAGGAAAACTCGGCGCAATGCCGATAACTTGTGAAGAAAATTGCCAAACGGGCCGCGCGCCATCGGATTGCTCGCATGCGCAAGGAAAGCCTCCAGGCCCTTTTCTTTGTAGATTGCGTCGGACTCGGGGCCAAACACTACAGCATCGCCGTCGAACGCGACCCGGACCTCGCCCTGGGGTGTTTCGGCACGATCCTTGGGCGCCAAGCCAAGCCGAGCAGCGGCTGCTCCGCCGTCCACCGCTCCTTTTACATCCGTGTCCGCGTTTGAGAGAAATAGGTCAATGCCCCAAGCAGGAACAAAAGGAGCGAGTGACCGCCCGCTAGTAAAACTGCCTGTCTTGACGACAAGCCCATAATGATCGATCGACTTGAACGCTCGGAGAGAGAGGTCGGGCGAGTTCTGGGACAGAAGGATCACTTCAACATACGGAGCAGCCTCAGGATCGTTCAGCGCGAGTAACCGCTCGACTACCTCAAAGCCAGCACCCCTGCGGAGGATCACGTCCTCGCGTTCGAGTTGCATGGCCGCATACGACTTGACGCCGTAGTTCTCGAATACGCGATGTTCCTCCTCCAGATCAAAAAGAGCGCGCGTAGAGATTCCGATGCGGAGACGGCTGGCCCTTAGCGTAGACCCTGGATCGCCATTCCCCTTGTCATCTTCGGCTGTAAGAGAGGCTTCCGCGATTTCCATTTGCCCTTCCTCCGATATTAAGACAGCCTAGGCAATGCCCTTTCTATATTTGACTTATTTCCGAAGAATTGAAGATCTGCGGTTCATTGCGGATCGCTGTCATTTCATCGCGATTTCCTAACTTTTCAAATGCCAGATGGACTTGGGAGCATCGACACGTCGTGGGAAGGTCCACTGGTGTGGTCTAAGCCCTCGAAGGCAGCGATATTCGACTGGACTTCATACGGCAACGAAGCATTGGTGTTGCCAGCGCAGCAGAAGAACAATGGATTAACAACGAGCAGAATCTCCAGCCCGCCAAGACAGCGGGCTTCGGTCAGTACAAGCGCCGGAATGGTCCGGGCTTCTAACTGATGGAGATTTGAAATGTCTATCTTTAACAACACCACTATGAAGGCCGACAATGCGGAAGCCGCCGATACGGCACCCAGCGTCGACGACAGCACCCCAACCCGGAAGCCGCGCGAGAAGTCCGTGGTGACCGTCGCGGTGACGGTCAAGAAGGCAAAGGACGAAGCGCCCGCAGCGCCTACCAAAACCGACATCGTCCTCAAGAAGCTGAAGTCGGCCAAAGGCGCTACAATCCAAACCCTGATGGATGCGACGGGATGGCAGGCGCATTCGGTGCGGGGTTTCCTCTCCGGTACCGTCAAGAAGAAGCTTGGCCACGAACTGCTCAGCGACACCGGCAAGGACGGACAAAGGCGGTACCGCATTGCCGAGGCGAAGACCGCCGGTTGACCTAGATGCGCAAAAGACAGGATCTGGATAGTGAGATCGCCGGGATTGGCGGTCTCACGCGTGATGAACTCACGGCAGCATGGAAAAAGGCCTATGGCTGCCCGCCGCCCAAAGGGGTCAAACGTGGGTTGCTTGAACGGTCGGCCGCCTGGCATCTCCAGGCCAAGCGATTGGGTGGTTTACCTTCGACCGTCAAGAAAACACTCGGAGCAGGCAACGCGCGCCAGTCCAACGTAAAGGCTGTCCAACCGAGCAATACTGGACCGGATCGCGAGGACGGTGTTCCGTCGGTCCGAGCAGCGTCATCGGATAAGGCACTAACGTCGCCGCCACGATCCCTTCCGCCAAGAATCGGCTCCCGTCTGGTGCGGGAATGGAATGGCCGGATGCACGTTATCGAAGTGGTCTATGACGGCTTCGTGCTCGATGGCAAGACGTACGGATCGCTGTCGGCTGTCGCCCGCCGCATTACCGGCGCCCATTGGTCTGGCCCGAGGTTCTTTGGCCTATGACAGCAATCCCTCGCCTCAACTGCGCGATCTACACTCGCAAATCGACCGAAGAGGGATTGGAGCAGGAATTCAATTCGCTCGATGCCCAGCGCGAAGCGTGCGCGGCCTTCATCGCATCGCAGGTCGGTCTTGGCTGGAAGTTGATGCCAAGCCACTACGATGACGGCGGGATTTCGGGCGGCACGATGGAGCGCCCTGCCCTGCAGCGTCTCCTACAGGACATCCGGGACAAAGAGGTCGATGTGGTGGTCGTCTACAAGATCGACCGCCTCACCCGTTCGCTGATGGATTTTTGCAAGATCGTCGAGATCTTCGATGCCAGCTCCGTCTCGTTTGTCTCGGTCACGCAGCAGTTCAACACCACAACCTCAATGGGCAGGCTCACGCTCAACGTGCTCTTGTCCTTCGCCCAGTTCGAGCGAGAGGTTACAGCAGAGCGTATCCGCGACAAGATCGCGGCCTCGAAGAAGAAAGGCATGTGGATGGGTGGCGTGGTGCCCCTGGGCTATCGTGTCGAGTACCGCAAGCTGGTGATTGACGAAACCGAGGCACAAACAGTCAGACACCTGTTCGCCCGCTATCTCACCCTGAGGTCAGTGCGCGACCTTGTCGATGAGGCTGCGAGCGACGGGGTTTCCACACGATCGCGACACCTCATAGACGGATCAGTTGCAGTTACCATGCCGTTTGGTCGCGGCAACCTCTACCACCTGCTTTCGAACCCGGTCTACGTCGGCAAGATCAGGCACAAGGATCAGGTCTACGATGGAGAGCACAAGCCAATTGTCACGTCTGCCACGTTCGACGAGGCCCAGGCACTACTTGCCTCTCAGGCGCCGCGGCGGCGAAGCGAGTCCAATGTCACGCAAGCCCATTTGCTCACCGGTCTGCTCTTTGATGAAGCGGGCGAGAAATTGCGATCGGTTCATGCCAATAAGCAAGGTGTTCGCTACCGATACTATGTCTCAAAGCAGTTCGTCGATGAGCGCAGGAAAGGTTCCGAGGGCTGGCGTCTTCCGGCACCCGCACTTGAGTCAGTTGTTGAGCATCGCCTCAATCGGATTCTCAGTGATCAAGCCCAACTGTCTGATTGGATTCGGCAATGGGCAGACTCTGGCGAAATCCAGGCAGCGATGCGGCGAGTTGACGAGATGCGGTCGTGTTGGGCTTCAGGCACTACGGATGCGAAGCGATCTCTCCTCCAAAAGATCGTTCACAGGATCACCCTCAAGCTTGGTTTATTGACCATCGAACTGGATCGCCGCTCGCTATCGGAATTGCTTCTCGACCGAAAGCTGCCACCCAACGATAGCGCCCAAGTAACTTCCATCGAATGTCCAATCGGAATGAAGCGTCGCGGCGTCGAAACGCGGATCGTGCTTACCAACGGATCCAATATCAACCGGGCACCCGATGCCGCCTTGATCAACCTTCTGCGCCGCGCCCACCTATATCTCGGCCAACTTACAGACGGAGTCGGTCGCAGCCTTACCGACGTTGCCATGCTCAACGGCACCGATACATCCGAGGTCAGCCGCCTATTGCCCTTCGCTTTCCTCGTTCCAAAAATTGCGGCCAACATCGTTGCAGGTGATCAACCTGTTGAACTAACGGCGCACCGGCTGTCCCGATTGTCGGACCTCCCCCTTACTTGGACTGACCAGGCTGCACTCCTGGGCTTCTAACCATCCGGCGAGCATCTCGCTGATCAGTCGACCATCGCTTTGGCAAACACTTGGCTACGGAATTCGCCCGACAGAGACGGACGACTTAAAAGTCGGGTGTTTTGCGTTTACCGCGGCGTCTCAGCCAAGTGTTGCCCACTACTCGGCGCTAACCCACGGAAATGTCGGAGGTATTCTGAGACGGTCGAAACCCCGAAAAACGAGGGGACTGGATGGTGGGCCCGGAGGGACTCGAACCCCCAACCAAGCGGTTATGAGCCGCCGGCTCTAACCATTGAGCTACAGGCCCCACGCGGGCTGGATTAATGTTTTTCGCATCGCGGCACAAGGCTTTCCCTACGGGCTTCCGCAGATCGCCCAAATCAACCCATAATCGCGCTCTACGCGACCCCTTGCGACTTGATCGCAGACCAAGGAGATTTTCATGACCAGACATCTTTTGCCTCTCGCGCTCGCCGCTGCAATCGCTTTTCCGGCGATGGCTGGAGCCGCCGATCTGCCGACGCCGCCCCGCATCATCGTGTCGGGCGAAGGCGAAGCAACCGTAGCCCCCGATCTGGCGGTCCTGACGCTGAGCGTCATGCGCGAGGCCAAGACCGCGCGCGCTGCGCTCGATGCCAACAATGACGCCATGGCCGCCGTGATCGCGGCGATGAAGTCGGCCGGCATCCAGGATCGCGACCTGCAGACCGCCGGCATCCAGATCAACCCGCGCTACAACTACACCAACAAGCCGGACGGCAGCCAGGAAGCCGAACTCGTCGCCTATCAGGTGACCAACACGCTTTCGGTGCGGGTGCGCGATGTCGACAAGACGGGCGAGATCCTCGACAAGGCAGTGTCGCTCGGCGTCAACCAGGGCGGCGGCATCGCCTTCACCAATGACAACCCGGCGGCCACGGTCACCGAGGCGCGCAAGAAGGCGGTCGCCAACGCCATGGCCAAGGCCAAGACGCTGGCCCAGGCCGCCGGCGTCAGCCTCGGTCGCGTGCTCGAGATCACCGATCAGAACATGGCGCCGACGCCAATGCCGATCAACGCCAAGGCCTTCGACGCCGCGGCCGGTGCTGCGGCTCCGGTGCAAGCCGGTGAGAACGCCTACAATGTGCAGGTCACCGTCACCTTCGAACTGAAGTAGGCGGCTCTGACGATCCGTGGCTGAGCCTGACCACGGCAATCATCAGCCAATAGCGTGCATGAAAAACCCCGCGGGATTGCTCCCGCGGGGTTTTTTCGAGCCACACCCTTCAAACGGAAAGGGGCTCGGCTAGTCCCGGCTGATCCTCGCAGACGATCATGCCTCTATGATCCGCCAAAGCCGGCCTTAGCGATAGATGACGGGGCAGCCGCGCTCATTGGCGAACACGACGACGACGCGGTCGCCGTCCTGGCGGCCCATCACCTTCACCGTACGACGGCTGACGTCGACGATGCGGGCACGGCGCAGACCCATGCGTTCGGCCTTGTCGAGGGCGCGGTCCGGCGAGCAGCCACGGCGCCAGTCGCCACGGCGCTCGTCACGGCGATGGCGATAACCATCGTCACCGGTATAGACGCCGAAACGCGGGTCGTTGTTGTTGCCGAAGCCCAGATAGAGGCTGTCGGCGTGAGCGGGAACGGCCGCCAGCGTGCCGAGACCGACCAGGGCCGAAAGGGCTGCCGTCTTGATCGTGTTGAACATCATCTTCTCTCCTTTTGCGGGCCTTCGCCCCTTGTGAACCGATGAGGGGAGAATGCGCTTGCCTGTCTGAACTCTTTACGAACCTGCCGTTCATCTCCGGTTCATATGGCGGGAAAAGGAAAGTTCCGGCCATTCGCCATCGTCCCCAGCCCTGGTGAAGGCCAGAACGCCTGACCCGGCGCCCGGTTCCAACCCCGCGGATTGGCCGAATGTCTTCAAACGCGAGGCTCTTGCTCACCGCCGCTGGTCCTACGGCTCCTCGTCCAGTACATAGTCAAAATAGTCTTCCGGCTCGGCAAGATCGGTTTCGCTCGCCTTGACCCGGCCACGCATCGAGATGCCGGCTTCATGCACGGTCTCGGCGCTGCCCGACACCAGCCGGTGCCACCAGTAGAGGTCGCGGCCTTCGGCCACCAGCCGATAGGCACAGGTGCTGGGCAGCCAGCTGATGGTTCGCACATTCTGCGGCGTCAGCCCGACGCAGTCGGGAACGCGCGCCAGCCGATTGGCATAGTCCGAACAGCGGCAGGTCTCGGCGTCGAACAGCCGACAGCCGACGCTGGTCCAGTAGATCTCGCCGGTGTCCTCGTCCTCAAGCTTTGACAGGCAGCATTTGCCGCAGCCGTCGCACAGTGATTCCCACTCGGCCGGGCTCATCGCCTCCAGCGCCTTGGTTTTCCAGAATGGCGTTTCCATTTCCGGGATGTGGCCCCAGCCGCGGGCAAGGTCAAGCGCGGCAATGGTCGCAATTGCGGCTATCGCCAGGTGAATGACATGAAGTTGCCTTCAAAAGGTCGGTCAATCGCCCCGTACGGCCTCTATCAGTGCCAGACTGGAACCAATCGGCACAAGATCGGTTTCGGCAAGGATGGGACCCCACAAGGAGAATTTCGATGAAACGCCAACCACGGATTCTGGCAGGCACGGCACTTGGCCTGTTGATGGCATCCGCGCCGTTGGGCGCGTTCCCGCTTCAGGGAAGTGTCGCGTCCGGTCTTGCCCAGCGCACGGCAGCCCCATTCATCCTGGCGCAAGCAGCATGCGCCGAAGGCGAAGCGGCCGAAGCCTGCGCACAAAAGCAGCAGGCGGAACCCGAACAGAAGCGCGAGCGCAAGAAGGCCGAGCCTGAACAGCAGGCCGCGCCTGCCCAGAGCGAGCAGCCCGCCGAGGAGCAGCAGCCACGCAGGAAGAAGCGCGACCAGCAGCAGCAGGCCGAGCAGGCGCCGGCCGAACAGGCAGCACCCGCGGAGGAACAGCAGCCGCGCAGGAAGAAGCGCGACCAGCAGCAGCAAACCGAGCAGGCGCCGGCCGAACAAGCCGCACCCGCCGAGGAACAGCAGCCGCGCAGGAAGAAGCGTGACCAGCAGCAGCAGACCGAGCAGGCGCCGGCCGAACAGGCAGCACCCGTCGAGGAACAGCAGCCGCGCAGGAAGAAGCGCGACCAGCAGCAGCAGACCGAGCAGGCGCCGGCCGAACAGGCCGCTCCAGCCGAGGAACAGCAGCCGCGCAGGAAGAAACGCGACCAGCAGCAAACCGAGCAGGCGCCGGCCGGCCAGGCGGAACCGGCCAACGACAATCAGCCCGGCGAGCAGGCCAAGCCGCGCAAGAAGAACAGGCAGGACCAGCAGGCCCAACCTGAAGTCGCCCCGGCACCGAAGGAGGCTCCCGCTGGAGAGGCGACGGCCCCTGCCGGCGAACAGCCCGCGGCCCAGGGCGAGCAGCCCCAGGACACGACGAAGAAGCGTGTCAGGAAACCTGTTGGCGAGCAGCCGGCCACAGCCGAGCAGCCAGCCACCGGCGAACAACCGGCCAATGGTCAGACGGCAGCACCGGTACAGGGCGAAAGCCCGGTGCAAGGCGAAGCACCGGCCGATCCAAACGCCGCTCCCATCCTGGACAGCCAGAAGGACGCCGAGCGCAGAGGCGGCCGCAAGCAGGGCGACAAGATCGTCCCCCAGGATGGCGAGCAGCAGAATGGCGGGCAAAATGCCCAGCAAGGTGGCGATCAGGGCCGCAAGCCGGTGGCTGCTCCCATCGACCAAGGCCCGCCCCCCACCGACGACAGGGCCGCACAGCAGGAGATCAAGCCCGAGAAGATCGCGCCGGTGACCGAGGAAAAGGGCACACGCGTAGAGCGTGCACCCGATGAGAACGTCCGCGACCGCCGGCGTCCGAAAGGCGTCGACGTCGTCAGGGAACTCGGCGACCGCGTCATCCTGCAGTTCAACAACCAGACGTTCGTCGAGAGCAATGACGCCCCGCGCATGACCCGCGGCGCCAGGAACGTCTATTATGAGGATCTCTCGGGCAATCGCACCCGGGAAATCGTCGAGCGTGACAACGGTGTCCAGATCGTCACCATCCGCAACCGCTATGGCGACGTCATCCAGCGTTCGCGCATTGCGCCGGATGGACGCGAATATGTGCTGAGCTATGTCGATGAGCGGCACTATGAGGACGACAGCGACTGGCGCGATCCCGGCGATGATCTGCCGCCGATGCGGCTGACAATCCCGCGCGAGGAGTACATTCTGGACTCCGAGGATGTCCAGGATCCGGACGACTACTACACCTTCCTCGAACAGCCACCGGTGGAGAAGGTCCAGCGCCTCTACTCGATCGACGAGGTCAAACGTTCGGCACGCGTGCGCGACATCGCACGGCGCGTCGATCTCGACACGCTCAACTTCGAATTCGGCTCGGCCTCGATCTCCGACACCGAGGTGCAGAAGCTCGAGGGCGTCGCCACCGCAATGGAGAAGTTGTTGAAGAAGAACCCGGCCGAGACCTTCCTGATCGAAGGTCACACCGACGCCGTCGGCACACCGGAGGCTAACCTGGCCCTTTCCGATCGCCGCGCGGAATCAGTGGCGGAAGCGCTCACCAACGCCTTCGGCATCCCGCCGGAGAACCTGACGACACAGGGTTATGGCGAGGAGTACCTGAAGGTCAATACGTCGGCGCCGAACCGCGAGAACCGGCGCGTTGGCATTCGCCGCATCACGTCGCTGGTGGCACCGGTCGCCAGCAACAATTAGGTCATGATTTCAAAACCATGACCTGGTTTGCGGAATCGGCACGAGAAGCATCCATCCCCGGCACTGCCGGGGGTGGATGGATGTGCCGGGTTCAACAAGAATTGTACAGCCATTAGACACGGCTCATTGAATCGCGAGCGCACCTACCCCAGATTCAAGCCTGGGCGTTCCCTGCCCCGTCCCGACTCCAGCGGGACGCATTGAGCCCCGCCGGACATTGTTCGGCGGGGCTTTTTGTCTTGCAAACGGTGGCGACCTGGCGGAATACGGCCATTGTCCGAGAGATAACCAGCCGGAATCATCCTATGAAGCGTCTCGAACTCGCCATCGAATCGATCATCCTCGCGTCGCGCTGGCTGCTCGTCGTTTTCTATATAGGCCTGGCCCTTGCATTGGCCGTCTATGCGCTGTCCTTCGGCAAGAAGCTTTATGAGTTCATTACCCTGGCGTTCACGCTCGGTGACACCGACACCATCCTGAAGATGCTCGGCCTCATCGATGCCGCGCTGGTCGCTTCGCTGGTGGTGATGGTCATCATCTCGGGCTACGAGAATTTCGTCAGCCGCTTCGATGACCAGGACGGCGGCGACGACGGCGTGCATTGGCTGGGCACGATCGATGTCGGTTCGCTGAAGGTCAAGGTCGCCTCGACCATCGTCGCCATCTCGTCCATCCACCTTTTGCAGGTGTTTTTGAACTCGTCGTCCTACACCACCGACCAGTTGATGTGGCTGACCATCATCCACCTCGCCTTCGTCGTCTCGGCCTTCATGCTCGCCTATATCGACCGGCTGATGGGCCTGAGCAAAGGCAAGAAGGACGAGGCGTGACCTGCGCCGGCCGGAAGTTGAATCAGTCCGGCAGGAACGATGCCCTACCGCCTTGTTCGAGCAAGGCTTTGCCATGACTCTGCGGGTGGCGAAGGGCTTGGCTCAACGCCCGCGTCGCGTCAAAACAAAGAGTTCTAGTAAATATTCCTGATCTTGCTGTCCGTGCGGGCGAACACCTCGTCGGGGACAAAAAAGTCGCCGGCCAGCGGCCCGGTCGCATCAGGCGCATACACCGAAAAATCGCTGATGCCTTCGGCGCGCAGCACCTCCTCGTCGATGTAGAAATTGCCTGTTGTCTCGCGCGCTGGCCGCATGAAGATGGCATGCGCCGCATCGGCCATGATGTCCGGCGAACGGCTCATCGCCGCAACCGTCGCGCCGCCCAGCAGATTGCGCACCGCCGCCGTGTCTATGGTCGAGATCGGCCACAGCGAATTGACCGAGATACCGTCCTTGGCGAACTCGGCGCTCATGCCCAGCGTGCACATCGACATGCCGAACTTGGCCATCGTGTAGGCGACGTGGTTCCTGAACCACTTGGCCTTCATGTCGAGCGGCGGCGCCAGATTCAGGATGTGAGCATTTTGCGCCAACTTCAGGTGAGGAATGCACATTTTCGAGACCAGGAAGGTACCGCGCGTGTTGATCTGATGCATCAGATCATAGCGCTTCATGTCGGTCTCGAGCGTGCCGGTGAGTTGGATGGCGCTGGCATTGTTGACGCAGATGTCGATACCGCCGAATTTCTCCACGGTCCTGGCGACCGCCTCGGCCACCTGTGCCTCCTCACGGATGTCGCACAGCACAGGCAGCGCATTGCCGCCGGCCTGTTCGATCTCTTCAGCCGCCGTATAGATCGTGCCCGGCAGCTTCGGATGCGGTTCGGCGGTCTTGGCCGCGATCGTCACATTGGCGCCGTCACGCGCGGCGCGCAGCGCGATCGCCAGCCCGATGCCGCGCGACCCGCCGGAGATGAACAGCGTCTTTCCCTTGAGCGACATTTTCCCTCCGCCTGCATTGTCTCGCTGCGCGATCCTTGCCTGTGACGGCCTCGGACATCAAGAGCTTGCTGCGGGAGGCCACGGTGACGTTGCGGAGGCTATCGTTGGCCAGCACTACAAACCTACTGGATTTATCGACCGCCTAGGTATATATTCTATATGGATAGGTATGATATAGAATGGCGCTATCGATCAAGAATCTGGAAGTCGAGCAACTGGCGCGCGAACTTGCCCGCCGCCGGCGCGTCTCGGTGACGGAGGCCATCCGCCAAAGTCTCGAGCGCGAGGTTGCACGCGAGCGGCTGGTGCCGCGCGACGAAGCCAGCGACCTGTTTCAGCGGTTGATGGCGATCTCCGACAGCGCCGGAAAAATCCCCAAACGCGAAAATGCGATGACCGACGACGAAATCCTTGGATACGACGAGTTCGGAATCCCGACGAAATGATCATCGATTCCTCGGCCCTGGTCGCCATTCTGCGCGCCGAGCCAGGTCACGAACGTTTCGTGCTGGCGATCACGCAGGCCAAGAGACGCCTGCTGGCCGCGCCAACTTTTCTTGAAACGACGATGGTTCTTGCCGGCGGCAAGCAAGATGAAATCCTGGATCGCCTCGACAGCTTCCTACACACCGCCTCGATCGAGACCGTCGCCTTCACCGCCGATCATGCAGCTGTCGCCCGCCAAGCCTTCCTGCGCTACGGCAAGGGTCGGCACCCGGCGGCGCTGAACTTCGGTGACTGCATCGCCTACGCCACGGCGCGGCTCGAGGCCATGCCGCTCCTGTTCAAGGGTGATGATTTCCACCTCACCGATATCGAGGCGGCGGTGTGATCGGGATCAGACCAGCACCAGCCCTTGGCGCATCGCAATGGCAATCGCATCGGTGCGGTTGGCGGCACCGAGCTTGATCAGGATTGCGGCGACATGAAACTTCGCGGTGTGCACCGAAATGTTGAGCCGCCGCGCGATCACCTTGTTTGGAGCGCCCTCGGCCAGCAGCGCCAACACTTCCGCCTCACGCGGCGACAGCGAAGGCCGGGCGGCATGCTCGTCGGAGGCTTCCTCCTCGAACGGCTCGCCATCGCCGGCACGGAAATCCTCATGGCGTCCGCTTCCGCGCTCGCCCGAGACGCGATAGCCGGCCGCGGCCAGCCGCGCCGCCGCGGCGATCAACAAATCGTCCGCGCCAGCGGACATCACGGCCAGCACCTCACCGGCGGGCCACTCGCCGCCAGCGCGTCCGGTCAGCAGCACCCGTGGAATGAGGGCCGGCACGCCATCACCAATGCTGTCGTCAACGATGGCGACGTCGGCTCTTCCACCGCCAGCCACGACCGGCAGCAGGTCATCGCTCGCGGCCAGCGATGCCGCCAGGCGCTCGGCGCGTGACGCATCGCCAAGCGCAATCAGCACCACCAGCCGCCGCGAGACGGCACCGTCATGCATGATCCGGTCGCTGGTGAGCGTGTCCATGGATCCTCTCAGCTCAGCGGCTTTTCGCCGATTGTCAGCGCGACATCGCGCTGTTCGCCGCCGCGCACGACACCGAGCGTCACCGAAGCGCCGGCACTGTCGGGTCCGAGCCTGCGGATCAGGTCCCGCGGGCCGTGCACCGCCTCGCCGTTCCACGCCACGATGATATCGCCAAGAGAGAGACCGGCGGCCTTCGCGGGACCATCGTCATCGAGACTCATCACCATCGCGCCGTGCGCGTCGCGGTCGCGTACCGGATGCAGGCCGGCGCCGAGATAGCCGCGCGCGACATGGCCCTTTTCGCGCAAGGTCGCGACCGCCCGCTCGATCGTCTCGTAAGGCATGATCAGCGCCCGGTGGCGCGGTCCGAACAACAGCATGCCGATCAGCGCACCCTTGGCGTCGAGAACCGGGCCGCCCTCGAAACGGCCGCCCGCGCCGACGGCAAGATTGATGCGCCGGTCGATGGTGCCGCCGCGCATCGAGCGCCAGGCCGGGCCGACTTCGCCCACCGAGCCTGAAACAGCCAAAGCGGAACCGTCACTGCTGCCGATGGCAATGGCGATGTTGCCCGGCCGCACCGCATCGGCCTTGGCCAACGGCGCGGCGCTGACGGCCTCCGCCGGCTTCAGCAGGGCAACACCGGTAGAAGGGTCGCGGCCAACCAGCTCGGCCTTCACCGTTTCCCCCGAAGCCAACACCAGTTCGATCTCCTCGCCGGCCTCGACAGCCTCTTCAGCGGTGACGAAATAGCCGTCGCGCCAGTGGAAGGCGCTTGCCGTGCGGTGATGATGCGTGGCGAAGCCAGCCGTTGCCGGCGCGGCCTTGGCGGCGAGATCGGCGACGGCTTGCGAAAACGCGCTCAGATTGAAATCGCTCATAATGGTCTCCTGGGTTCATCCATGCCCCAGATATCGCTCGACAGCGCGTCCGCGGGTACTCGCCTGACGGCTAGTTGCCGGTTTGACTGGCCATCTGGTCAGGTCGCTGCGGTTCCAGCCGCTCCGCACATATAGTCACGATCAAGCCTGAACACACGGAGCCCTCCCATGGCCCTCGCCGTCGCCAAATTCCAAACCGATGATACGCTGCTCGACGCCTATTCGACGACGGTTGCCGACGCCGTCGACCGCATCGGTCCGGCCGTCTGCCGCATCGAGCGCGTTGGCGGTCAGGGCGGCCATGGCTCCGGCTTCGTCATCGCGCCGGACGGGCTGGTCGTCACCAATTTCCACGTCGTCGGCGACGCCAGGACGGTGCGCGTGTCGATGCCGGACGGTGCCTCCCGCGAAGGCCGCGTGCTTGGCCGCGATCCCGACACCGACATCGCGCTGGTGCGCGCCGACGGCAGCTTTGCCGACATCGCACCGCTGGGCGATTCCAAGCGGCTGCGGCGCGGCCAGATCGCCATTGCAATCGGCAACCCGCTCGGTTTCGAATGGACCGTCACCTCCGGCGTCGTCTCCGCGCTCGGCCGCTCGATGCGCGCCTCCACCGGCCGGCTGATCGACGACGTTATCCAGACCGACGCAGCGCTCAATCCCGGCAATTCCGGCGGACCGCTGGTGTCGTCGGCCGGCGAGGTCATCGGCGTCAACACCGCCATGATCCATGGCGCGCAAGGCATCGCCTTCGCGGTTGCCTCCAACACCGCCAATTTCGTCATTTCGGAGATCATCCGCTTCGGCCGCGTGCGCCGCGCCTTCATCGGCGTCTCGGCCGACACCGTCAATCTGCCGCGACGCGCTGCCCTGTTGTCGCAAGTCTCGACCAGCACGGCGGTTCGCCTGCGCAGCGTCGAGAAGGACGGCCCGGCGGCCAAGGCCGGCTTGAAGGAGGGCGACATCATCGCCGCAATAGAGGGCCGCCCGGTCACCGGCGTCGACGACCTGGTGCGCGTGCTCGACGCCGAGCGCATCGGCCGCGAGACACAATGCACCGTGGTGCGCCGCACCGGCGTCAGCCAGGTGACGGTGACGCCGGTGGCAAGGGCGGGCTGAGGACGGTCACCGTTCCGCAGCCCCCTCGGCGTACTGCGCCAGAAACGCCTCGCTCGGCGGAATCGGCTTGATGACGTCGATCAGCACGCCATTGGGGTCTTTGGTGATGAAATGGCGCTGGCCGAAGGGCTCGTCGCGCAAGGATTGGAGGATCGGCAGGCCGGCGGCAAGGATCCGCTCATAGACCGCGTCCGGGTCGCGAACCTCGAAATTGATCAGCAGGCCCGATGTGCGGCCCCGCCCCTCCTTCGGGATGGTCTCGTGGTCGCCCTGGACGATGCCGAGATTGACGCGTTTGTTGTCCACCGATTGCAGATGCACATACCAGTCGCTTTCAAACAGCGGCTGGAAGCCGAAATGCTCGACATAGAACGCCGTCGTGCCGGCGACGTCGCCGGTCATCAGCACCGGGTAATAGCTCGTCGTCTTCATCTTTCCTTCTCCCGTCAATTAACATACAGTCTGCATGTAAATTGAATTAACATACAGGCTGCATGTATGCAACGCGATTCCGCGCGCCGTTCCAACCGTGACCGTACCGAGGCGACGCGCGCCGACCTGATTGCCGCGGCGCGAAAGCTGTTTACGGAAAAATCCTATGCCGAGACCGGCACGCCGGAGATCGCCGCTGCCGCCGGCGTCACGCGCGGCGCGCTTTACCATCACTTCGCCGACAAGCAGGCGCTGTTTGCCGCCGTGGTCGACCAGGAGGCGGCAGCGGTCGCCGAGGAGATCGAGCGCGCCTCGGCGCCATCACTCAATGCCCGCGACGCACTGATTGCCGGTTCCGACGCCTATCTCACCGCCATGCGCACGCCAGGCCGCACGCGCCTGCTGCTGCTCGACGGCCCGGCCGTGCTTGGCCGCGCCGCCATGGACGCGATCGACAACCGCCATGGCAACCGCTCGCTGCGCGAAGGGCTGGTCGCGGCGATGCGGGCGCAAACGATGACGAGATTGCCGGCCGACGCGCTGACCGCACTGCTCGGCTCCGCCTTCGATCGTGCCGCCCTGGCCATCGAGGCCGGTGCGTCAGCTCAGGACTACCGCGCGGTGCTCATAGCACTGATCGATGGCCTGTCTCTTCCTCAGGCACCTCGCCCGGTTCGAACTCGTTGAAGCAGCCGAGCTGGCGCTTGAACTGGTCGATCAGCCAGGCGGCCGCTGGCTTCGGGCTGCGATCGTTGCGGTGCATGGCAAACAGCGGCGAACTCACCTCCCTGAAGGATTCGAGGTCGATTTCGACCAGCCGGCCACTCGCCAGGTCGTCTGCTATCAGCCAGCGCGGCAGCCCGCCCCAGCCCAGCCCCTCGCGCATCAGCATATGCTTGGTGCGCACATCCGTCAGCCGCCAGGTACGGTAGGCGAAGACTCCGAAGTCGCGCCCCTTGGTACGCTCCGACTGGTCGGTGACGACAAGCTGCGTGTGTTCGCGCGCATCCTCGATCGCCACCGGCTTCGGCAGCAGGGCCAGCGGATGGCTGGGCGCGGCGGCCAGCACGATCGACATGAAGCCGATGCGCGCGAGATGCACATCGACATCGCCCAGCAGGCCGCCAATGCCAAGGTCGGCCTGCCCGCTGACGACATGATCGGGGATCAGGCCGAGCGTGCCGATATGCAGGCGCAGCATCACGGTCGGAAACTGCACCTCGAATGCCTTCAACACCCGCACCAGCACCGGCGACGGCAGCGCCGCATCGACCGACAGCGCGACTTCGGCCTCGAGCCCCTGGTGGTGGCCGTCGACGCGGGAGCGGATGCGCTGCAGCACGCCGATCATGCGCCGCGCATCCTCCAGCATCGCCCGGCCGATCTCGGTCAATTGCGGCTCGCGCGTGCCCTCGCGCTCGAACAGTTTCAGCCCCAGCTGCGCCTCGAGATTGGCGATGCCGTAGCTGATCACGGACTGTGCCCGGTTGAGCTTGCGGCCGGCGGCCGAGAAGCTGCCGGCTTCGGCGACTGTCACAAAGATCTGAAGTTGATCGAGCGTCGGGTTGGGCTGCATCGATATATCTAACTTATAGATGGATCGTATAGAAAATATACCAGTTTATTGAATGGATCGAAAGCCCCATATCTGGTGGGACAAATCATTCCAACCGCTGGAGAGCCCAAAATGTCCATTCTTCTTGTCACCTCAAGCCCGCGGGGCGCCGCCTCGCATTCGACCCGCATCGCTACCGAATTCGCTGAAAAGCTCGTCGCCGCCGATCCGTCGAACACGCTCGTCGTGCGCGACCTCGTCGCCAACCCGCTGCCGCATATCGATGCCGACTACGCCAGCGGCATCTACGTGCCGGCGGAAGCCCGCACTGCGCGCCAGGCTGAAGTCGTCGGCGTCTCCGATGTGGTGCTCGACGAGCTGTTTGCCGCCGACACAGTGATCCTGGCCACAGGCTTCATCAACTTCAACATCTCCTCGACACTGAAGTCCTGGGTCGATCACATCTCTCGTTCCGGCAAGAGCTTTGCCTATGGCGAGAACGGCCCCAAGGGTCTCGTCACCGGCAAGAAGGTCTATATCGTGCTGGCTTCGGGCGGCATCTACTCCGAAGGTGCGGCCGTGCAGTTCGATCACGCCATTCCCTACCTGCGCGGCGTGCTCGGCTTCCTCGGCATGACCGACGTCGATGTCATCCGCATCGAAGGCGTCGGCATGGGTCCTGACGCGGTGACCGCAGCGCTCGCCAAGGCGACCGCCAAGGTCGATGCCGTGGTGGCCGCCAGCCAGGGTGTCGCGGCTGCCGCGTAAAGAGCCAAAATTTGTCCGCTTCGAAAGGCAGGCGTGCGCGCCTGCCTTTTTCGTTCTAGCCGATGAGGTGCCTCAGCAGACCAGCGGCGCTGACTCCGATCAGCACGGTCGGCAGCATGGAAAGCCGCGTGGCGGCTACCAGAGTAACAGCCAGCGCCAGAATATCCGCCGGGGACTTCGACACGAAGGCCGGTGCGATGACAGAGATCAGCACGCAACCAGGCGCGGCTCCCATGACCGCCGTGGCACGCGCGCTGAGTGTGCGGTTGCGCAGCACGACATAGCCGCCGATGCGCGTCAGGTAAGTGACGCCGGCCATCAGCACGATGGTGAGAAAGGTCATTGCGTCGATCATGCATCACCCGCCATCAGCCAAGCCGCGACCAGCCCCGATACCGCGCCGGCGGCGACATACCAGGCGCCGGGAACGAAGAGATAGACCAGTGCTGCCACGATCAGGCTGACCAGCCAGGGCCGCGCCGCCGCCATACCCGTCCACATGCCGCGCATCAGCACCAGGAAGACGGCCGGGAACGCCATGTCAAAACCATAGGTCCCGACGTCGCCGAGCATCGGACTGAGCAAGGCACCCAGCGTGGTGAAGGACACCCAGGCGAGATACATCGCCAGCGCCGCGCCCATATAGTAGCGCGGGCTGAAGGCCGGCGTGATGCCGGCGGCAGCGCGCTGTTTGGCATCGGCCAGGCCCAGCGCCCAGCTTTCATCGCACATAAAGAAAAGCGCCGGAAACACCTTGCGTCGTGGCAGGTGGCGCAGGAACGGCGCCAGTGCCGCACCCATCAGCAGGTGACGGCTGTTGACCAGGAAGGTGATGGCGACGATGAGCACGACGTGCGGCGGCGACGTCCACAACTGGATCGCCGCGAATTCCGAGCCGCCGGCGAAGTTCAGCCCTGTCATGGCAGACAGTTCGACCGTGCTTAAGCCTTTCTGCGTGGCCTGGGCGCCAAGCACCAGCGCATAGGGGATGGTGCCGAACAGCACCGGCGCGCAGGACGCCACGCCACGGCGGAACTCGGATCCCGAACCATTGCCCGCCGCCTCGACTGCCTGTGAAATGCTCATGCGTCTCCCCTGGCGCGCCTCGCGGCCGCCGCTCCCGGGTTGCTTCTGGACTCTTGTGATGTCGGCCGCAAACATAGCGGCACCGGCTCACAATTTGGTTGCGAAGATTGTTGTGTTTCATCAGAATTTGGCATTTGGCGCTACAAAGCCATAAATAGATGGAATCCAGAGCCATGAAACTTGATGAGATTGACAAGCGGATCTTGCGGGCGCTGCAGCGCGACGGCCGCATGGCCAACAACGATCTGGCCAAAGAGGTCGGCCTGTCGCCCTCGCCTTGCCTGCGGCGCGTGAAGCTGCTGGAGGAGGCCGGTGTCATCGACCGCTACGTCGCAGTGCTGAACCCCGGCAGCATCGGCAAGGGCCTCACCTTCTTCACCCGCATCTGGCTGAAAACGCAGGATGAGGACACGATCGAGCATTTCGCCACCGAAGTCGCCAAGCTGCCGCAGGTGATGGAGTGCTACCTGATGCTCGGCGATTGCGACGCCATGGTGCGCGTGGTGGCGGCCGGCATCGACGATTACCGCCGCTTCCAGTCGGAGCATCTGAGCCGCATCAAGGGCGTGCAGAACGTCAAGACCGACGTCCCCAGCCAGACGATCAAATACACGTCGGAACTGCCGATCTGAGCTGCTGAAAACGGCGTCACGTCAAACTGGATAAAAAATGCAACCGGATTGTAGGATCGAACCCGGTGCCGGCGTCCTTCGGGTGCAAGCAGCGCGCAGTGCTGCCCTTAGGCATGGGAGATTAGAATGAGCCTTTCCTATCGTTGGGTCATCGTCGCCGCTGGCGCGCTGATGTCCTGTGTCGCCATCGGGACGATGTTTTCGCTGGCGATCTTCCTCGAGCCGATGGCGATCGACACCAACTGGTCGCGCGCCGGCATTTCCAGCGCCATGACGCTCAACTTCCTGGTGATGGGCCTTGGTGGCTTCGCCTGGGGCGCGATATCGGACCGTTTTGGCGCCCGCATCGTCGTGATGATCGGCGCGGTGCTGCTCGGGCTGGCGCTGGTGCTGGCCAGCCGCGCCGGTTCGCTGCTGAGCTTCCAGGTCACCTATGGCGTGCTGGTCGGTCTCGCGGCAAGCGCCTTTTTCGCGCCGATGATCGCGCTGACCACAGGCTGGTTCGACACCAACCGCAGCCTTGCCGTCTCACTGGTCTCGGCCGGCATGGGCGTGGCGCCGATGACGATCTCGCCCTTCGCCCGCTGGCTGATCTCCGCCTATGATTGGCGCACCGCCATGTTCGACATCGGCATTACCGCCTGGCTGCTGCTGTTGCCGGCGGTGCTGCTGGTGCGCCAGCCGCCGAAGCCCGTCTTAGTCGACCCCGGCTCCGCGCCGGTTGCCGAAGGTGCCGGCCTGACGGTCGGCCAGGCGCTGCGCTCGCCGCAATTCATCGTGCTGGGGCTGACCTTCTTTGCCTGCTGCGCGGCGCATTCCGGGCCGATCTTCCACATGGTCAGCTATGCCATGCTGTGCGGCGTCGCCCCCATGGCAGCGGTCTCGATCTACAGTGTCGAAGGCCTGGCAGGCCTCGGCGGCCGGCTCTTCTACGGCGTGCTGGCCGACAGGCTGGGCGTCAAGCCGGTGCTGATCGCGGGCCTGGCGATCCAGGCGATCGTCATTGCCGCCTATCTGTCGATCAGCCAGCTTGAGCAGTTCTACATGCTGGCCGTTATCTTCGGTGCCACCTATGGCGGTGTCATGCCGCTCTATGCGGTGCTGGCGCGCGAATATTTCGGCCAGCGCATCCTCGGCACCGTGTTCGGCGCCGCCACCATGCTGTCCAGCCTCGGCATGGCGCTGGGACCGCTTGCCGGCGGCATGGTGTTCGACGCCTACGCCAACTATTCCTGGCTGTTCATCGGCTCGGCTCTTATCGGGCTCGGCGCGGTCGGCATCGCCATCGCGTTCCCGCCACTGCCGCGCAGGGAGTTGCAGCCGGCTTAGCCCGGGTCGATTTCCCAAACCTTGCTGGCCAGGCGCGCAATCAGCCTGGCCCGTTCGGTTCGCCACGGATCCTGTCCCCTGTTTCATCCGTTCCCCCCCTTGCGCGGGGCAGTCCACGGACAACATTTGCACCGTGGGATCTCGACTGAGCTCGCGCATCCAGTCCACGCCAGAGAGGACACCCTGATGGCGGAACATCCGAGTGGAAGCGAAAGCAACAGAATTGCCGCAAGCGCTGTTGCCGACGACGATCCGCGTCTTGCATTCATTTATCAGGAGGCGGTGAGAGGTCTCACGCAACAGCAGACCCTTGTGGAGAACATGAGCACCCGCGCCGGCAGCCTTGTCTTTGCCACCGCATTCGCAAACTCATTGCTCGGCGGTGCGGCCCTTTCCAATGGGCTTGGGCTCTGGGACTGGACCGCGGTGGCCCTGCTGTTCGGCATCGGCGGGTTGATCGTCTTCATGCTTTGGCCCTACCACCAATATACATTCCGCTTCGATCCGGAAGAGCTGCTTGATCAATATGTCGACGGCGACAGGCCGACGACGATGTCGGCCATGCGCCGCGCGCTTGCCCTTCGCATCAAGGCGGACATGGCCGGCAACTGGCGAATTATCCAGCGGCTGCGGGTGGCGCTGCAGATTGCGCTGCTGTTTCTGCTGCTCGACATCCTGGCCTGGCTTTTGGCGATCGCAGGCATTTGAGCCGAAGGCGCGTGGCTCCGCCACGGCCAGGCTTGAATGGCAGGCAACGGTCGATGGATCGAAAAGCTCTCTTGAGCATTTAAGCTTTGGCTAATAGTAGCCCCAGGAGAGAACCAATGAAAAAGACGCTGCTCATTTTGAGCCTGCTCATTCCGCTCTCGGCGTGCTCCCGTACCGAACAAGGCGCCGCCGTCGGCGGCTTGGGTGGCGCGGCCGTAGGCGCCGCGGTGGCCGGAGACCCTGTGGAAGGGGCGGTTGTTGGCGGTGCGGTTGGTGCGATAGCAGGGGCCGTCATCGGCCACGCCAGCGAAGCCGGCCAGTGCAGATATCGCGATCGGTACGGCCGGGTTTACGTCGCGCGGTGCCCGAACGGCTACTGATCTCAACGCGTGATCTCCTTCGATCACGCGTTTGCTGGGGGTTAATCGAATGGCCTATCGGATCAAAAAGCTGCTGGGTTTCTTGTGTGCCGTTATCGGCGTTGCCGCGGTGAATGCCGGGGCTTCGGCCGCGCCGGTTGAAGCAAAGACGGTTGCCGATCACTTCTCATCGGTGAAATCCATGTCAGGGGATTTCGTGCAATCAGGCCCGAAAGCGGAAAGAAAACACGGCAGGTTTTTTCTCCAACGCCCAGGCAAGATCCGGTTCAACTATGCAGGCCAATCTGGGGTCAGCGTGATCGCGGATGGCAAATCCCTGGTGGTTTATAACAGGAGACTGAAGACATCGCGGCTTTATGCTCTCTCGAAGACGCCGCTTAAGCTGCTGCTCGACAACAAGGTCGACTTCTCCGGCAGTCGCGTCAAAAGCATCAGAGAAGACGGCGCTCAAGTAACCGTCAAGCTGGCCGACAGATCGGCTTTCGGCAATTCGAACATCTCCATGGTGTTCGACAGAAAATCGCTCGATCTGCGCAGATGGAGCCTCACCGACGAGAAGGGACTTACCACGACGGTGACCATCTCAAATGTGAGGCAAGGCGTTCGCGCTCCCGAGGGCACCTTCGTTATCGATTATGCGGCAAACCGTGAATTCAACACCACAACGAAATAGCCGAAACCGCAGCCATAATCACAGCGCCGGAACCAATAGGATCAGCGGCGGTTTAGTCCATGAAGGGACCGGAACCGCAAAGGACGCGGCACAATGATTGAAATTCACAGCATCGAAGCGGCCAACGCCAGACTGCGCATAAGGAGAGCCGAGCGCTCTCTGAAGCGCGCGAATGACTTGCTGGACGAGGAAGGCGGCGTCGCTCTTAACTTGGCATTGTGCGGCCGGATAAGGGCCGCGAGAAGGCATCTGATCGAGGCCAGGACCCGCCTGATGACGATTGATCCCACCAGGACGAGTTGATCGCCGGCGGTCGTACGTCAACCCGGACCGAGAGGTCCATCGTGGCGCAAAGGCCCGCATGGTTAGGCAGTGACCTGCTGGCGGTGATCTACCCAAAAATCCGGTCGCCCTGCTCGTCGACCAGTTGGATGCCCTTCTTGATCGAGATGTCGACGGCGTCGTCGAGCCCGGCGAAGCGGTCGGCGCGGATGAATTTGTGTTCCTTCACCACGCCGTCGATCTCCTTGGAGACGACGCCGCACGTCTGGTACTGGCCATCCGCCTTGTAGGGCGTGGCGCTGATCAGGAAGCCCTTGTGCTCGACCTGCTTGGCCGGCGCTGCGCTCGTTGGCCCAGCCGTTTCGGCTCCGCTGGCGCCACCGCCGAAAAGACGCTTCAGAAAAGACATCGGGCTTCCTCCAACAGCATTCATCCCGCACCATGTAGAGTGACGCGGGATGAATTTCACTATCGGTCCTTGGCCCAGCGGGCAAGGGCTGCGTCCGGTCGGCTGGACGAGCTTACTTGTGCGACAGCGCTTCCAGGGCCTCGGCGGCGGCTTCGAGGATGGCGATCGCCTCGGCCTGCTTGTCGGCCGGGGCGTCGACGAAGTCACCCAGAGCCGCGCGCAGCCGGTGGCGGACTGCGCGGAATTCGTCCCGCGCTTCCGAACGATCCCCGCGGCCACCCCGGCCGCCACGACGCCCGCCCTCTTCGCTCTCGTCGTTCCAGCCGAACCAGTCGCGCGCCTTGGCCATTTTGCGGCCGAAGCGCTCGAGATGGTCGAGCACGCCATCGATCATCTCGCGGTTGTCGGCGAGATGCGCCTGGCCAGCTTCGGTGATCGAAAACACCTTCTTGTTGCCGTCGGCGGCGGAGGCGGCATAGCCGGCCTCTTCCAGGAAGGTCAGCGTCGGGTAGACCACGCCCGGGCTCGGGCTGTAGATGCCGCTGGTGCGCTCTTCCAAGGCCTTGATGATGTCGTAGCCGTGGCGCGGGGCCTCGGCCAGCAGCGACAGCGTGATCAGCTTGAGGTCGCCGTCGGCCAGCATGCGCCCGGCGCGGAACATGTCGCCCGGGCCGCCCCGCCCGCCACCGCGACCGCCGTGCCCGAACGGGCCAAAACCGCCGCCCCCTCTGCCACCAAATTTGCCGCCGAATTTGCCGGCCATGTGCATGAACATGCGCTCGCCGAAATGATTGTTCCCAAAATGTTTGTGCATTGATTGCTCCTTGAGTTGTATCTTACGATATATCTTAATTATGCGAGCCAATCGGGAGAGTCAAGATATATCTTACGATGTATCTGAATGCGGCGCCAGAGGCTTGCTTTCACCGGAACGTACCGCTAGAAGGCCCGCGAGCGCCTCGGCTGCTCCGTAAGCGTCTGACGTCAAGCAACGCATCCAACCCCGGTCTTTCCGGGCAATTTTGCCGGTCACCGGCGAATGGATGCCAAAAGCGACGGACCGGATACTTCAGGGAACTCTCAAAATGACTGCAAGACATCAGCGCAGGAAGCTGCCTGCGCGCTATGCCGCTGTTCTTAGCCCGCTGGTGCTGTCGCTGTTGATGACCTTCATCGTCTCGTTCATCTCGACGTTGAAAAGCCTTGGCTTCCACCCCGAGCTGCCGTCCATCTGGCTGACCGCCTGGGGGCTGTCCTGGCTGGTGGCGTTTCCGACGCTGCTGCTGGTGCTGCCGGTGGTACGCCGCATCGTCGGCGCGCTCTGCGAGCCGGCCAGCCGATAACTCGCACGAAAAAAGGTCCGGAGATGTCCTCCGGACCTTTGCGCTTCTGGTCATTAATCACGAAGCGCTACCAGCGACCCTTGCGCCGGTTCCAGGCATAGAGAAGGTCGGCGAAACGATCATAGGCAAAGCGTGTCAGCGGCAAGACAACCGGATTGCCGAACACCATCGCCAGCCAGCCCTCGCCCGGCGTGACCTTCCACACGGCGATGGCAACGTCGGCGCCGACCAGCAGCCTGCCCGCCACGTCGGTGGCGTGCAGCCGGCGGCGGATATCCTCAAGCGACGCGCCATGCCCGGCAAGCGCTGCCGGTTCAAAATTGATGTCTCGGAACTCGATCCGCCCGGCCTTGACCGCTTCGATCAGCCGCCGCTTCTGCCTGCTTATGCCGGCATCGCAGACCGGGCAGCGCGTGTTGTACCAGACGGTCAGCATTTATCCGTGGCCATGCCTGTGGTGCAGGTCGGGATAATGCGGATGCCGGTGTCGCATTGGGGCATGCCGGTGCCAATGAGAATGCGGCTCGCTTACCGGCCCGTCATGATGGTGCTGGTGGTGTTCGTCATGCGCATGGCTGTGCTCATGCTCCAGTTCCTCATGGTCGTGCTCATGCTCATGGCGCTCCGACAGATGCAGCCACAGGCCAACACCCATCAGAAGTCCGGCGGCCGCAAGCTTGAGCGTGACGGCGTCACCCAGGATGGCGATTGCCAGCAGCGCGCCGATGAAGGGAGCGAGCGAGTAATAGGCCCCTGTCCGGGCGGTACCCAGATGACGCAGCGCCACGATGAACATCACCAGGCTGACCCCAATGCCGAAGAAACCGACTGCCGCGGTCGCTGCAATGACCGACCCCGGGGGAAACAAAGCACCGCCGGCAAGCGCCAGCCCGACATTGACGACACCCGCCACCAGCCCTTTGAGCATGGCGATCACCACCGGGTCGGTGGCGGAGATCCTGCGCGTGAAATTGTTGTCGATCCCCCAGGCCAGACAAGCCCCCGCCACCAGCAGGGCGCCACGGTTGAAGGCGACGCCCTCACCTTGCCACGACAGAAGAACGGCGCCCGCCAGAATGGCGAACGCGCCGAAAAGCAGGCGCCGGTCGACATTCTCGCGATAGACGAGCCAGGCGATCGCCATCGTCGCCAGCCCTTCCAGGTTGAGCAGCAGCGCCGAACTGGACGCCGTGTTGAGGGTCAAGCCGAACATCAGCAGCACCGGCGCGATGATGCCGCCCATGCCGATCGCCAGCGCCAGCCAGGGAATATCCCCAGCGGTCAGTTGCGCCTCCCCGGCCGCGGCCTGCCTGCCCCGAAGCAGGCGGTACAGAGCCAGCCCGAGACCGGCACCGAGATAGAGCAGCCCGGCCAGCATGAAGGGATTGACGCCATTGAGCAGCAGCTTGCTGAGCGGCGGCGTCGCCCCGAACAGGACGGCCGAGCCAAGCGCGAGTGGCACGCCGGGCCACAGATGCGAATGGGAATGCGGTTCGGACATGACCTCACCCTATCATGGCAAGTGTGTCACTTGCGGCGCATGGCCGCCTTTGGCCCGATGCACTTGTTGTCGCGAAACAGCGCCCACTCCTCGCAAAGGCGTCCATTGGGCAAGCCGCAGAATCCATATTCATTACCGGCCTTGTCCTTCCTGATCACCAGGCGCCCGCCGATCTCGCCACAATGGACTGATGCCGGATTGGCCATGCCGACCGGTTTTTGCGCACTGGCGCCGACGGAAAACGGCAGCGACGACAAAGCGGCAAAGCTGGCGACCAATATCGAAACCTTCTTCATCGCGATCTCCCCGGCCGCATTCTATCACGGCGAAGCGCCCCGTCTTGCGGCAAAGCGCCACCAGGCCGGCACCAACCAGCGACTTCGAGAAACCCTGCCGATTCCTTCACCCGAGCGAGGTGATGATCTCGCGGTAGGCTAATTCGGGAAAGGCCTTCAGCGTCCGCGTCCTGACATTGCCCGCTGCCGCCAGCATCAGCGAGAAGCGCGCCAGCACCGCGTCGTCGGGGGCTTCGACCACAGCCACCATATCGTATTCGCCCATGGTCAGGTAGAACGCCTTGAACGATCCGCCCATGTCTCCCAGTTGCTTCCTGGCGGCGTCGAGCCGCTTCGGTGACTCGCGTACGTTCCTGGCACCCTGCTCCGTCCAGTTCATCAGCACGATGTAGCTTGTCATGGCACACCTCCCTCCGGGGCCACGGAGCACGGCGGCTTCGCCGGGGCGGGCATCCGGGTTGTCGCCCAGAAAATGCATCCGACACGGAAATTATCCTCCTGAAGGGCCTGCAGCGCAAGAGTGCGTCCCGCAACAAAAAAGGGCGCCATCGGCGCCCTTGAACTCTTTGCATCGGTAAGTCTCAGCTATCCAGGAAGCTGCGCAGCTTGCGCGACCTGCTCGGGTGCTTGAGCTTGCGCAGCGCCTTGGCTTCGATCTGACGAATGCGCTCGCGGGTAACAGAGAACTGCTGGCCGACTTCTTCCAGCGTGTGGTCGGTGTTCATGCCGATACCGAAGCGCATTCTGAGCACGCGCTCCTCGCGCGGCGTCAGCGAGGCCAGCACGCGCGTGGTGGTCTCGCGCAGATTGGCCTGGATCGCCGCGTCGATCGGCAGGATCGCCATCTTGTCCTCGATGAAATCGCCCAGATGCGAATCCTCCTCGTCGCCGACCGGCGTTTCGAGCGAGATCGGCTCCTTGGCGATCTTCAAGACCTTGCGCACCTTTTCGAGCGGCATGGCAAGCTTTTCGGCCAGTTCTTCCGGCGTCGGCTCGCGGCCGATCTCGTGCAGCATCTGGCGCGAGGTGCGCACGATCTTGTTGATCGTCTCGATCATGTGCACCGGAATGCGGATGGTACGCGCCTGATCGGCGATCGAACGCGTGATCGCCTGTCGGATCCACCATGTCGCGTAGGTCGAGAACTTGTAGCCGCGGCGGTATTCGAACTTATCGACCGCCTTCATCAGGCCGATATTGCCTTCCTGGATCAGGTCGAGGAACTGCAGGCCGCGATTGGTGTACTTCTTGGCGATGGAGATGACGAGGCGCAGGTTGGCCTCGACCATTTCCTTCTTGGCGATCGCCGCTTCGCGCTCGCCCTTCTGCACCTGATTGACGATCTTGCGGAATTCCAGGATCGAGATCGCCGTTTCGGTGGCGAGGTTCTGGATCTCGGCGCGCAGGTCCTTGATCGCATCCTTCTCGTTCTTGGTGAATTCCTTCCAGCCGCGCGATGTCAGATTGCCGATCGAGCGCGTCCAGTTCGGGTCGAGCTCGGAACCCTGATATTCCTTCAGGAACTCTTCGCGGCGCACGCCGTAGCTTTCGGCCAGCCTGAGCAGCTTGCCTTCGTTCTGCACCAGGCGCTTGTTGATGTCGTAGAGCTGCTCGACCAGCGCCTCGATGCGCGCCGTGTTGAGCGACAGCGACTTCACCGCCTTGATCAGCTGGTCCTTGAGCTCCTTCAGCCGGCGGTCCTGGCTGGGCGACAGCGTGCCCGCAGCGGCGAGCCTGTTCTCGACCTGCTGGTCCTGCAGCTTGCGCAGCTTTTTGTAGGTGTCGGCGATAACGTCGAGCGTCTCCATCACCTGCGGGCGGAGTTCGGCTTCCATCGCGGCCAGCGACAGGCTCGCTTCGTCCTCGTCTTCGTCGTCGTCATCCGTCAGCCCACGCGTATCGGCGCCGACATTGGTGATGTCGTCTTCGTCGTCGCGCGAACGGCGCGGCTTGTCCTCGACCTTGGCTTCCTCGACGCGCTCGACCACCGGCGCCTGCTTGGCCTCGGGGCCGGCATAGGTGGCTTCGAGATCGATGATCTCGCGCAGCAGGATCTTGGATTCGTTGAGTTCGTCGCGCCAGATGATGATGGCCTGGAAGGTCAGCGGGCTTTCGCACAGACCCGCGATCATCGTCTCGCGGCCGGCCTCGATGCGCTTGGCGATGGCAATTTCGCCCTCGCGCGACAAAAGCTCCACCGAGCCCATCTCGCGCAGATACATGCGCACCGGATCGTCGGTGCGATCGGTCGGTTCTTTCTTGGTGGTGGTGGCGGCGACCGCGGTGCCGGTCTGCTCAGCCAACTCGTTGGCGTCTTCCTCGGCATCGGCCGCGGTGTCGGTGGCCTCGGGCTCCTCGCCCTGCTCGTCGTCCTCGACCACGTTGATGCCCATGTCGGACAGCATCGCCATCGTGTCCTCGATCTGCTCGGAGGTCACTTCCTCTGAGGGCAGCACCGAATTCAGCTCGTCCATGGTGACATAGCCGCGCTTCTTGGCGGCCTTGATCATCTTCTTGACAGCATCATCGGAAAGGTCGAGCAGAGGGCCATCGGTGGCGCCTTCGCGTTCGGTTTCGACCTCTTCCTTTTCCTTTGTCGCCATAGTCTTTATCTTCTCCTAGCGGCCGAACTTCAAAGCCGCGTAAGCTGTCGGACCAGTCAAATCGGATGCGCTCGCTTATGAAACGCGCTTCACCGGGCCAGTAACTGCATCAACTCGTTTCGTTTGGTGTATGTCGTTGCCCAAATCGGGTTTCCCCTTTTGGGCGACATGCATTAAGTCCAGATTAACCCTGATATCTGTGGCAGGCGGGCTGCCTGTCCAGTGACCAGTACCTCACATCGCTTGTTTTCCCGTGACGCGGGTTCGGGTTAACGTTTCGAATCGTCCTGATTCCGCCAATCTGCCAGAAGGTCAAGCGCCTCTCGCATGATTCGCATGAAAAAAGCGAATCAATTACCCGACTTAGCCCGTTACGCGCCATTTGGACGCGCAACGACGCTTTCTCAATTCACTCGCTTCCAACTAAGCTCGCCCAGCCCTGCCCGAGGAGACGCCAAACCCTTCGATCAGCGCTTCCGTAGCCTGCACATCCTGAAATTGCGCCTGAATTTCGATCAGATGCCGATAGTTTTCGTCTGTGGGATCGGTGGCGAGCGCCGCTTCCGCCTGTTTCAGCTCCTTATGTAAGGTGCGCGCGCTGCGCTGCAAGTGCAGCGCCTGGCTGAAAGCATCGCGGGCATCTTCAAGGGCGGCGGTCTCCAGCGCCGGCCATTGCCGCATCCGCCGGATCAGCCCGACGGCCCGCTCCCAGATCTCGGCGCAGCCGGCGCGTTCGATCGTCGCAATCACCGCCTGCCGGTCATTGGCCATGTCGTGCGCCATCGCGTCGAGAATCGCTCCATGCAGCCGCCTCAGATCGGAGTTGGCGAGATCGAGGAACTCGATATGAGCGAAATTCTCGTCGATCAGCGCCGGATGGTTGACCAATGCGACGATGATCGTCGCCTCGCGCACCGACATCCCTTCGCCGCCGCGTTTGACCAAAGCCGACTGGCCGAGGCTTTCGGTGATCGCCATGCGGCCGCTGCCGGCCTTGGCGAACTGCCCGCCGGGCGCGGCCGTCTTGCCTTGGCCCTGTTTCCAGTCTTGCCGATTTTGCCTGGTGCCGCGCTGCGAGCCGAAGAAGCTCAGCACACGCTCGCGCATCTCCTGCTGGTAGTGGTAGCGCAGGCTTTCGTCGCGGATGCGGCTGGTCAGTTCGCGCAGCGTCTTCTCGAGCTCGGCCCGCCGCTCCGGCGTATCGAAGACGCCGCCCGCCGTCTCACGCATCCATAAAAGGTCGACCAGCGGCCGCGCCTCGGCCAGAACGCGACGAAACGCATCCGGTCCTTCGGCCTTGACCAGATCATCGGGATCCTTGCCTTCCGGCAGCAGCGCGAAGCGCGCCGAGCGCCCGGCCTGCACAGACGGCAGCGCCATGTCGGCGGCCCGCCACGCTGCCTTCAGCCCGGCCTTGTCGCCGTCGAAGCACAGCATCGGCTCCGGCGCCATGCGCCAGAGCAGTTCGAGCTGGTTCTCGGTAAGCGCGGTGCCGAGCGGCGCCACGACGTTCTCGAAGCCGGCCTGCGCCAGTGCGATGACGTCCATATAGCCTTCGACGGCGATGACCGTGCCGCCCTTGGCCAATGCCTTGCGCGCGCGGGCGAAATTATAGAGCACATTGCCCTTGTGGAAGAGCTCGGTGTCAGGCGAGTTCATGTATTTGGCCAGCGCATCGGGCTGCAGCGCGCGGCCGCCAAAGGCGATGATCTTCCCCCTGGAATCCGGGATCGGGAACATGATGCGGTCACGGAACCAGTCATAGGAAACCGGAATGTCGTCGCCGTGGCGCACCAGTCCGCAAGCCTCGATATCGGCCTTCGGCACACCCTTGGCGGCGAGATGCTCCTTCAGCGCATTGCGGCTGTCGGGCGCAAAACCGAGCCGGAACGATTGCTGCGTCGCCGGCGTCAGCCCGCGGTCTCTGAGATAGGCGCGGGCTTTGGCGCCTTCCGGCCCCTGCAGCCGTTCCTGGAAGAAGGCGGTCGCCATCTCCATGACGTCGGTCAGGCTGGCGCGTTCCTTTTCGCGCCGCTCCTCCTGCGCATCGCGAACCGGCATCGGCACGCCGGCCATATCGGCGATCTTTTCGACCGCTTCGGGAAAGCTCATCCCGTCGAGTTCGGTGAGGAACTTGAAATGATCGCCCGAAACCGCACAGCCGAAACAATGGTAGCGGCCCTTTTTATCCTCGCAGTGGAAGGATGGGCTCTTCTCGCCGTGGAACGGACAACAGGCCCAATAGTCGCCGCGCGGCGCGTTGGTTTTCTTCCTGTCCCACGCGACGCGCTGGCCGATAACCGATGAAATCGGCACGCGGTCGCGTATCTCGTCGAGGAAGGCGGGTGGAAAGCGCATCGGGGAACTCGTTTCCCGATTATATAATCATACCCGCGAAATCCGACGACCCTTAATGCGGGCCATACCCGGTTTCCACAGGCAAAAGAGGCGGCCGTTGCGGGCCGCCTCTTTCCAATATCCGCCTGGGGACCGATTAATGCGCGGCAAGCGCGCCGAAAATGACGCCGGAGAGCACACCGACCAACACATAGTCGTTGCCGACGCGGATCCATTCCTGGCCGCGACCGGGACGATGCAGGCCGTAGCGGCCATAGTCGCGGATCGGCTGGTGCTGTCTCCAGCCTGAATATTTATGGCCGTTGCGCCAGTTGTTGCGCTTCACGATGACCTTCTTATGGATGACGCGCTTCTGGACGAAGCGCTTCTTGACATCCCTGTTGGTGGGCTTTTGCCAGTCGACCTGGCTGTAATTCGACTGCGGAGCGTTCGGTGCATTCAGCGGTGCGGCTTGGCCGGTGAGCGACGTAGCGGCCAGCATCGAGAAAGCGAGTGCGGAAAGGACAATGCGTTTCAAAAGAAGTCTCCTTGGTTGTCGATGCCAGAGGAATAGCGGGCCACCGATGAACCGAAGCTGAACGCCTGCATTACAATTGTGTAATGATTTCCTTTATTTACCCAATAGAGCTGAACATAATCGCAAAGGCAGGAGCCGGTCGCGCTGCTAACTCTGCCTATCCGTTGCTTCGAGCCCGCCCCGCAATGCAACCATTTGCGCGTCCGTCCATTTTCCGACACCGCCCGTCGCGCTGCAACGGCCCTTGAAATCGACAAGATTTTATTATCCGGCTAAAATATTCGAGTTATTATAAGTCACCGCCATGAACATGATTCGTACCCTCGTTTTCCCTTCTGATCGCCACGCCAAACAGGACGCGCATCCTGTTTGCATGCGGGGGGCGAAATGAGCGGGTCCGTCGTCCTTCTGCATCTGGCCGGCGCCGTGGCGCTGATGCTGTTTGCCACCCGCATGGTGAAGACCGGCGTTGAACGCGCCTATGGCGACGTGCTGCGCCACCGCCTGCGCGCCACCATGCGCAATCCGATCATGGCGGTGCTGGCCGGCACCGGCCTTGCCATCGCCCTGCAGAGTTCCACAGCCGTCACGCTGCTGGTCGGCTCCTTCGCCGGCTCTGGCATCGTCTCGGGCGCCGCGGGCCAATTGGCAGTGCGCGGCGCCGAGATCGGCTCTGCGCTGGTGGTCAAGCTGCTGACCTTCGACCTCACCTTGCTGGTGCCGCTGTGCCTGATCACCGGCACGGTCATGTTCATGGCCACCGAGCGGCGCGACTGGCGCCAGACCGGCCGCATTCTGGTCGGCATCGGCCTTTTGATCCTGTCGCTGGAGATGATCGGCCAGGCGTCTGAGCCGCTGCGCAACAGCCAGCTCATGCCGGTCATCATCAACTACTTCTCGACCGATTCCATCACCGCCTATCTGCTGGCGGCGCTGATCACCTGGCTGTTCCAATCGAGCATCGCGGCGGTGCTGTTGATGGCGACGCTGGCAGGCCGCGGCCTGATCACGCCCGAACTCGGCGTCGTTCTCATCCTTGGCGTCAACCTCGGCTCCTCGATCATCGCGCCGATGCTGACCCGCTCGTCGAGCCCCGAAGTGCGCGTCGTGCCGATCGGCAACCTCCTGATGCGCGGGCTTGGCTCGCTTGTCATGCTGATCCTGGTCATGATCTTCAGGCCGCACTTCGCCTTTCTCGGTTCGACGGCGGCGGACCAGATCGTCAATGCCCACATCCTGTTCAACGTGCTGATCCTGCTCGCCGGCCTGCCGCTGGCAGGGTTCGTCTACCGCGCTTCGGAGAAGATCGTCGCACTTGGCACCAAGCCGGTGCCGGCCGCCTCGCTTGACGTCGTCGAACTGTCCGCGCTCAACGAAAGCGCGCTCGACGTGCCGAGCCAGGCGCTGGCCAATGCCACCCGCGAGGTGGTGCGGGTCTGCGAGACGATCGAGATCATGCTCAAGCGCATCATCGAACTCTATGAAAGTGCCGATGCCGACAAGATCAAGGCGCTGGCCGCACTCGACGACCGCGTCGACCGCAAGCACGCCGCGATCAAGCTCTACCTCGCCAAGTTGACCAGGAACCCGCTGACCGAGGACGAAGCGCTGCGCTGCCAGGAACTGATCGGCGCCTGCGTCAAGCTCGAGCAGGTCGGCGACATCATCGTGCGCAACATGCTGGTGCATGTGAAGAAGAAATTCGAGCGCGGGTTGGAATTCACCGACGAGGGCTGGGCCGAGCTGTGCGCCTTCCATGGCTCGGTGCTGGCCAATGCGCGGCTTGCCTTCAATGTGCTGGTGTCGCGCGATCCCGAGACTGCCCGCCAGTTGGTGCTGGAAAAGGACCAGCTGCGTGACCGCGAGAAGGAAACCAGCGCCAGCCATTTCGTGCGGCTGCGCGACGGCACCGCCAAAAGCGTCGAGACCAGTTCGATTCATCTCGATACCATCCGCGACCTGAAGCAGATCAATTCGCTGCTGGCCTCGATGGCTTATCCGGTGCTCGAAGAGCGCGGTCTGCTCACTGGGTCGCGGTTGAAGGCGAGCTGAGAAGCAGCCAATCTCCCCCACAAGGAGGGAGATTGGCGCTTCACCGCCTCGCTCACTGAAGAAAACCTAAACTCGCGACAAAAATTTCTTCATTGCCCGCAAAGCCCATCCGTGGTTTGAGGCCGTTCCAGCTAAGGCCTTGCCATGTCGCTTCCGCTTATAGCCCTGTTCATTGCCGCTTTTGCCTTCGGCACCACCGAATTCGTGATTGCCGGCGTGCTGCCGCAGGTGGCGCAAGGTCTTGGCGTTTCGGTCCCCTCGGCCGGCTACCTCGTCTCCGGCTATGCCGGCGGCATCGCCATCGGCGGCCCGCTGCTGGCGCTCGCCACCAAGTCGCTGTCACGCAAAAGCCTGCTGCTCGGCCTCGCCATCGCCTTCACCATCGGCCAGGCGGCTTGCGCGCTGGCGCCCGACTTCACCTCGATGCTACTGTTGCGCATTGCCGTGGCGGTCGCGCATGGCGCCTATTTCGGCGTCGCCATGGTCGTCGCCGTCGGTCTCGTGCGCGAGGACCAGCGCGGCATGGCTGTCGCCGTCATCCTGTCCGGCCTCACCGTCTCCAACGTCATCGGCGTGCCGGCCGGCACCGCGATCGGCAACATCTGGGGCTGGCGTGCCACCTTCTGGGTGATGTGCGCGCTCGGCGTGGCGGCAACGCTTGCCATGGCAGCCCTGTTGCCGCGCACCACCGGATCGTCGGTCAGGCCCGCCGGTTTTGCCCGCGAGGTCCGTGTGCTGGCCCGCCAGCAGGTCTGGACCTCGCTGATCCTGATGTTGATGCTGATGATCGGCCAGTTCGGCCTGTTCACCTACATCACCCCGACACTGCTGGAGGTCACCGGGCTCGACGAGAACCTGGTGCCGTGGGTGCTGCTGCTCAACGGCGTCGGTGCCACCCTGGGAGTCTTCCTCGGCGGCAAGCTCTCCGACTGGAAGCTAATGCCGTCATTGATCACCATGCTGGCCCTGCAGGCGGTGACGCTGGCCGTCATCTACGCCGTCAGCCCCTATCCCCTGCCGATGGTTGTGGCGATCGTCGTCTGGGGCGGCCTCAACTTCGCCATCGGCACACCGATCCAGACCCGCATCCTGGCCTGGACGGCGGACGCCTCGAACCTCGCCTCGTCGCTCATTCCGTCCGGCTTCAATGTCGGCATCGCGCTGGCCGCGTCGTTGGGCGCCGCGATGCTGAACAGCGGCTATGGCTACCGTAGCCTGCCGCTGCTGGGCGCCATCGCCATGCTGGTCGCCGTCGCGGTCGCACTGGCATCTTATGTCTGGGAAGGGCGCAGCAACGCCACGCCGCCGCTGACGGCTCCGGCGGAATAGACCACGATCCGGAAAAGTGGCCGCCGGTTTTCCGAAAAGATCGGATCAACCAAAACACTTCACCCGCGCCAGCGCAGCAGGCGCATGGCGTTGGCGGTGACCAGCACGGTGGCGCCGGTGTCGGCCAGGATCGCCGGCCACAGGCCGGTGATGCCTAGAATGGTGGTGACCAGGAACACCGCTTTCAGCCCGAGCGCCACACTGATGTTTTGGCTGATATTGGCCATCACCGCCCGCGACAGCCTCACCATCCGCACGACGTCCGTGATGCGGCCATGCAGGATTGCCGCATCCGAGGTCTCCAGCGCTACATCGGTGCCGCCGCCCATGGCGATACCGATGTCGGCGGCGGCGAGCGCCGGTGCGTCGTTGATGCCATCGCCGACCTTGGCGACCTTCAGCCCTTCGCGCTGCAATTCGCCGATGATGCGCTGCTTGTCCTGAGGCAACAGCTCCGCCCGCGCCTCGATGCCGAGCGAAGCGGCAATGGCTTGCGCCGTGCGGCGATTGTCGCCGGTCAGCATGATCGTGCGGATGCCTTCGGCCTTCAGCGCCGCAATGCCGACCGCCGCATCCGGTCGCGGCTCGTCACGCATGGCGATCAGCCCTGCCACCACGCCGTCGGCGACCAGCACCGAGACGGTCTTGCCCTGCCCGTTGAGGCTGTCGACGGCAAGGCGCTGCACTTGCGTCATGTCGGCGCGTTCGCCCGCCGCCGGACCGGAGCCGAGGAAGACGGCGACGCCACCGACGCTGCCCTCGACACCTTTGCCCGAGATCGCCTTCGCCGCCAGAGCCGGCGGCACCGGCGCACCATCAGCCTTGGCCCTGTCGAGGATCGCCATGGCCAGCGGATGGCTGGAACCCTGCTCGAGCGCTGCCGCCAGCGCCAGCACGGTGCGTTCATCGCGGCCATAGGCCATGATGTCGGTCACCACGGGCCTGCCCGCGGTCAGCGTGCCTGTCTTGTCGAAGGCCACCGCCGTGATCCGGCCAAACCCTTCCAGCACCGCACCACCTTTCATCAACAGGCCACGCCGCGCGCCGGTCGCAAGGCCAGCGGCGATTGCTGCCGGCGTCGAGATGACGAGCGCGCAGGGGCAACCGATCAGCAGGATCGCCAGGCCCTTGTAGATCCATTCGTTCCAGTCGCCGCCAATGAGCAGCGGCGGCAACAGCGCAACCAGCGCGCCGACCGCCAGCACCGCCGGGGTGTAGTATCTTGAGAAGCGGTCGATGAAGCGTTCAGTCGGCGCCTTGGCTTCCTGCGCCTCCTCCACAAGCCGCACGACCCGAGCGATGGTGTTGTCAGACGCGGCAGCCGTCACGCGAACCCTGAGCACGCCGTCGGTGCTGACGGTACCGGCGAAGACGGGCTCTCCAGTGCCCTTGCGCTTGGGCGTGCTCTCGCCGGTCACCGGCGCCTCGTCGATTTCGCTCGACCCCTCGATGATCTCGCCATCGGCCGGAATGCGGTCGCCCGGCCGCACCAGGATGATGTCGCCGACGCCGAGCTGTTCGGCAGGAACTTCCGATGTGCCGCTCGCGCGTTCGACCAAGGCCGTCTTCGGCACCAGATCGGCAAGTCCCTGGATGCTCGCCCGCGCCCGGCCGGCTGCGACACCTTCCAGAAGTTCACCGATCAGGAACAGCACCACCACGGCGGCGGCTTCTTCCGTAGCCCCGATCATCACGGCGCCTATCGCCGCGATGGTCATCAGCATCTCGATCGAGAACGGCGTGCCGGCCAATGCCGCCATCAGCGCTCGCCGTGCGATCGGCACCAGGCCGACCAGCAGGGCGGCAAGGAAGACCCAGCGCTCGGCCGCAGGAAGAAGATGGCCGATGCCGTAGGCGGCGAGAAGCGCTGCCGCGCAGGCCAGCGTCAGCACAGCACGGCGGGAGCGCCACCACGCCTGCCCCGGCGCCGCATCGCTGTGATCATGATCAGCATGATCATGATCCTTGGCCACTGAAGCACGCCCATCGGCCCCGCCTTCCGCCTTGACGATGCCGTAGCCCAGCCGCGCCACCTGCCGCAGCACCTTGTCGTCGTTGAGCCAACCGCTGTGGCTGACCGTCATGCTGGCGCCGGTCACCGAAACCGAGACATCGGCGACGCCGTCGAGACGACGCACCGCCGTATCGATCTTGGCCGCGCAGGAGGCGCAGTCCATGCCGCCGATCTTGAACCGTGTCTGCCCGATCGTTTCCTGCTTGAGCGGCGTCGTCATCACATTACCTGCCTGTCTTGCCCGCGCGGCGTCGCCGCATGGGTCTTGAATGCTGATGTCAGGCACTATAATTGCTCTAGTCACTAGAGCTTCAAGGGAAAATTTCATGTTTTCGATCGGTGATCTCTCGCGTCGCACCGGGGTCAAGGTGCCGACAATCCGCTATTATGAGCAGATGGGCCTTGTCGCCGCGCCCGAGCGTTCGGAAGGCAACCAGCGCCGCTATTCCAGGCAGGAGCTGGAGCGGTTGGCCTTCATCCGCCACGCCCGCGACCTCGGCTTCGCCGTCGACGACATCCGTTCCCTGATCGACTTGAGCGGCCACCCCGAGCAGCCCTGCGGCCACGCCGACAAGATCGCCGAGGAGCAACTGATCTCGGTGCGGGAAAAGATTGCCCAGTTGAAGCGACTCGAGGCCGAGCTCGAACGCATCGCCACGTGCTGCAATGGCCAGACGGTCGGCGACTGCTACGTCATCCGCGCGCTGTCGGATCATGCGCTGTGCGCCGATGAGCATGGTTGAGACACATCCTACAGCTCGATCCGGAACCGCAAGCTTTCCGCCCCGCCATAGGCGGCGTCCTCGAAGAAGCGTTCGACGAGCTTGCCGCCATGGCCAGGATCACCTTGTGCGAGGCCGGATTGCCCGGCTTGGCGGTGATATCGACGTGAGCCAGGCCGACCGCCCTCGCCTCGTCCAGCATCAGCCGCAGCGCCTCGGTGGCGTAGCCGCGCCGCCGCTTCCACGGCACCACCGAATAGCCGATATGGCCGAGCACATGCGGCGGCAGTCCCGCCGTGCCCTTCTGCCAGCGAAAGCCGATCGAGCCCGACGCCTCGCCATCCCAGATCCAGCGGCGGAAGCCCGGCAGGCGCGGCACTTTTTTGCCGTCGGGCAAGCTGATCGGGCCGCCCTTGGCCTGGGGATTGTCGAGGTCGGCAAGAAAGGCCACGGGATCCTTTTCGATGGCCGCGAGCTGCTCGCGCGTCGCTTCCATCAGCCGCACATTGTCCGGTGACCAGCCGCGCTCGAGCGCCACCTTGTAGGATGGCAGATGTTCAAGCGCGGGTTTGACGATTTCGATCATGGTGCATCGGCGGAGACGCTACGCCGATAAATAGCAGCATTGCCCGGCAAGGCACGGTCCACCAAGGAGCAGCCTCTTACGACAAGGCCGCGTTTCCATCGCTGGAAACGCGGCCCCGATCTTATGTCCTTGGGAGGACTGGAGCTCCGGCGCAGGCGCGCGGGAGTACCCTTATGCGAAGTCAGGCGATGTCGAAGCGGTCGGCGTTCATCACCTTTGTCCATGCCGCCACGAAATCCCTGGCGAATTTCTGGCTTGCATCCGCGGAGCCATAGACCTCGGCAAGCGCACGCAACTGGGCGTGCGAGCCGAAGATCAGATCGGCACGGGTGCCGGTCCACCTGACCGCCTTGGTCTTGCGGTCGCGCGCCTCGTACACCTCTTCCGAACCCGGAACAGAGCCGGCGGCCGGATCCCAGACCGTGTTCATGCTGAGCAGATTGACGAAGAAGTCGTTGGTCAAAGTGCCCGGCCTGTCGGTGAACACGCCGTGCTTCGATCCGCCGGTATTGGCGCCGAGCACGCGCAGACCGCCGACCAGCACCGTCAATTCCGGCGCGGTCAACGCCAGCAACTGCGCCCGGTCGACCAGCATGGCCTCGACCGACATCGGCTGCTTGCCCCTGACGTAATTGCGGAAGCCGTCGACCTTTGGCTCGAGCGCGGCAAAGGAATGCACGTCCGTTTGCTCCTGCGAGGCGTCCATGCGGCCTGGCGTGAACGGCACCTTCACCTCATGGCCTCCGTCCTTCGCGGCTTTCTCGACCGCGGCAACGCCGCCAAGCACAATCAGGTCGGCAAGAGAGACTTTCTTGCTGCCCGCGTTGAACTCCTTCTGAATGGCTTCGAGCTTGGCAAGCACCTTCGACAGTTCCGCCGGCTGGTTGACGTCCCAATCCTTCTGCGGCGCCAGTCGGATACGTGCCCCGTTGGCGCCACCGCGCTTGTCGGAATTGCGGAACGTCGAGGCCGAGGCCCACGCAGTCGAGACCAATTCGGAGACTGAAAGGCCCGATGCCAGGATCTTCGCCTTCAGCGAGGCGATGTCCTGCTCGCTGACCAGCTCGTGGTCGATGGCCGGGATCGGATCCTGCCAGATCAGCTCTTCCTTCGGCACGAGCGGGCCGAGATAGCGGGCGACCGGACCCATGTCGCGATGGGTCAGCTTGTACCAGGCGCGGGCGAAGGCGTCGGCGAATTGCTCCGGATGCTCGTGGAAGCGCCGCGACACCTTTTCGTAGGCAGGATCTACCCGCAGCGCGAGATCGGTGGTCAGCATCGCCGGCGCGCGGCGCTTTGACGGATCGTGCGCATCCGGAACGGTGCCGGCCCCGGCGCCACCCCTTGGCGTCCACTGATGGGCGCCGGCCGGGCTCTTGGTCAGTTCCCAGTCGAAGCCGAACAGATTGTCGAAGAAATTATTGCTCCACTTGGTCGGCGTCGTGGTCCAGGTCACTTCGAGGCCCGAGGTGATGGCGTCGCCGGCAATGCCGGAAGCATGCTTGCTCGACCAGCCGAGGCCTTGCGCCTCGATGATCGAGCCCTCTGGCTCCGCGCCAACCAACGACGCATCGCCGGCACCGTGCGTCTTGCCGAAGGTGTGACCACCGGCGATCAGCGCCACGGTCTCCTCGTCATTCATGGCCATGCGGGCGAAGGTCTCGCGAATGTCGCGGGCCGAGGCCAGCGGATCCGGCGTGCCGTTCGGCCCTTCCGGATTGACGTAGATCAGCCCCATCTGCACGGCGCCGAGATGGCCGCGAAGTTCACGGTCGCCGGAATAGCGCTTGTCGTCGAGCCACTTGGTTTCCGAACCCCAGTCGACGTCCTGCTCGGGCTCCCAGACGTCAGCGCGGCCGCCGGCGAAGCCGAAGGTCTTGAAACCCATCGATTCCAGCGCGACGTTGCCGGTGAGGATCAGAAGGTCGGCCCAGGAAATCTTGCGGCCATATTTCTGCTTGACCGGCCACAGCAGCCGGCGCGCCTTGTCGAGATTGGCATTGTCCGGCCAGCTGTTGAGCGGTGCGAAACGCTGCTGGCCTGCCCCGGCGCCACCACGGCCATCGCCGATGCGGTAGGTGCCGGCACTGTGCCAGGCCATGCGGATGAACAGCGGCCCGTAATGGCCGAAGTCGGCCGGCCACCAATCCTGCGAATCCGTCATCACCTGGTGCAGGTCCTTGATCACCGCATCGAGATCGAGCGACTTGAATTCCTCGGCATAGTCGAACTCTTCGCCCATCGGATCCGAAAGGTTCGATTGCTGATGGAGAACGCCAAGATCGAGTTGGTTGGGCCACCAGTCACGGTTGCTCCTGCTGGAGGATCCGTGTGCAACGGGGCATTTGCCGGCGCTGGGATCATCGGTCTGTGCGTCCATGTTCTTCTCCGATCGTGGCTGTGTTGAGCTGTTCAACTGCTGCGTGACAGGGACATAGAAATGTCCCTGGAGGCGGTCCGTTTCATGGCTGGCGCGATGACCATATGCCCGATACGCGACCGAATATGTTGGATGTCCTGTTGCTGCGGGCATGCGCCTCACCAGGCGGTCCCGGCTGCTCCTCATCTTCGTTGCGACTCGTATAGCAAAGCCGTCTGATTAATTTAAGTTGGATTTCCTGATTACAGCGATAAGATGACATTATGACAAACCTGACGCTGAAGCAGTTGCGTTATTTCGAGGCACTGGCGCGGCACAACCATTTCGGACGCGCGGCGGATGCCTGCGCCATCTCGCAGCCCGCCATCTCGGTGCAGATCCGGGAGTTGGAGGAAACGCTTGGCACGGCGCTTTTCCAAAGAGGCCCACGCCAGGTCCGGCTGACCAATTTCGGCGAGGAATTCGCCTTGCGCGTCCGCGACATCCTGCGCTCGGTGGACGAGCTGACGGATCTGGCCCGCGCCTCGCGCGACCGGCTGGTGGGACGGTTGCGCATCGGCGTGATCCCGACGATCGCACCCTATCTTCTGCCTGCCATCATCGGCAACCTCGCCCGCATGCATGACGGGCTCGATATCCACGTGCGCGAAACGCAGACGCAGAAGCTGATCCAGGAACTGGCCGACGGCCGGCTCGATGCGGCCATCGTTGCCTTGCCGGTGTCGGAACCCTCGCTGACGGAAATCGTGCTGTTTGCCGAGAACTTCGTGCTGGTCCGGCCCGGCGAGGATGAGGGAAAGCCGGTGCCCAACCGCGAAATGCTGCGCGAGATGCGGCTGCTCCTGCTCGAGGAGGGCCATTGTTTTCGCGATCAGGCGCTGTCGTTCTGCAACATGCATTCGGCACGGCCGCGCGAGTTGCTGGACGGCAGCTCGCTGTCGACCCTGGTGCAGATGGTCGGCGCCGGCGTCGGCGTCACCTTGATCCCCGAAATGGCCGTGCCGGTGGAGACGCGCTCCGCGGCAGTCTCTATCGCCCACTTCGCCAATCCCCAACCATCGCGGACGATCGGCATGATCTGGCGCAAGACAAGCCCGATCGCCAAACAGCTGCTGCTTATATCCGAAGTGGTTCGCCAGGCGGCCGAAGCATTGCGCGCGCAGCACAGTTCGGCATCGGTTGCACAGCCTCTGAATCTACCGGCAGCGGCCCAATGAAGGCTGGCTGACCGGATCGTCAGCCTGCCGCGTGGAACCGGATTTCGCCCTTGTTCAGGAAGCAGGTCTTGTCGAACAGCGACAGGTCCAGAGGGTTTGGTAACCGCACGTCGCTGATATCGGGAACCGGCTTCCTCGCCGGATCGTATGAGCGATCGATCTGCGAGATGAAAACGAGGATCAATCCCCTGTCGCGGGCAAAGGCCTTCAGCGTGCGGACTTGCGCCATCAGGTCCGGGTTTTCCCGCTTCTGATCGAGCAGTTGCAGATAGTCTATGACCACCAGCGTACCGCGCGCCGCCGCCGCCAGCGTTCTGACGATGTAGTCGGCGCTGATGGCGTCGGAATTGTCGAACACGAACCGGTCGTTGAACCGTGCAGGGTCCGCCCCGATGGCGCGAAACCGGCCCAGCACATCCCGCTGCGTATACTCCAGCGTGAAGAACACACCGCGATGGCCTGATTTCATGGCTTCGACCGCGAGTTCGAGGCACATCAGCGTCTTGCCGTGGCCGGGTCGTGCACCCACCAGAACAAGATCGCCGGGCGCAAGTTGCGCAAACAGTATGCCGGCAGGCGCCGCCTCGGCTGCCTTGGCTGCAAGCAGACTCCAGCTGGCGAAGCCTTCCTGTGCTGCAACACGATCAAGCGCTTCGTGGAGCGGAATTTTGGCCTCGCGGGACAACAGCTTGGCTTGACGCTTCAGATGGTAAACGGGCGCGGACAGCTTCATTGCAAAACCTCCTGGTGCGAGCAGTTTCCGCAATCCCTCCTTATGCCTGGCGCTCGAACAGTCGGTTCGGTGATGAGAGTGCCCTGCATGAACGATGCTTTCCCGGCGGAGGGAGGAGGCGTGGGCTGCGCCAGAATCAGATGATAGCTCAATCCCTGCGTATCGAAAATCGCAGACATTCAAAGATGCGGGGAGCCCGCTGCAAGCCTCGAGCCAGCATCCCGGCGTAGGAGCATTTGCGCGCGTCGATCTCCTTCATGGCTCTTCGTGCGGACTTGCGGAGGGCACGCGTTAACAAAGGGTGCGCTAAACAAGATGTGTTTCGCCTGATAATGCGAGACCCTTTATGATCGATTCCCGGCGGCAACACCGCAAGGAAACGGCTTTGGCAGGAGTTGATCCGGTGCGGTTGAGATTCGTCCCTCTGGGTATCGTCCCGATCCTCAGCCTCCTCGTCGCCGCCATTGCCTTGACGATGTCGGCTCGATCCTTTGCCGCACCATCTGACGTTCCGGCCTGGCTGCAGGCTCACATCGGCAACAGCGACGGCCAGATCTCACAAATTGTCCTCGAACGAGCCCGCGCGCTTTACCGGAAGAAGGTCGCGCAAGGTGCAGTCAAGAACCCCTGCTACTTCGCCATGGATGCGACGCGCCCCAGCGATCTGGGCGATGGCGTTCTGGGGCGCCGCTATTACGTCATCTGCGAAGCCAGCCAGTCGTTTCGCGCGATTTCGTCGGGTCATGGCAGCGGCCGGGATTTGAAAGGCGTTGTCGATTTTTCGAACAGCAAGCGGTGCGCGAAGAATTTCGGCAATGCGATGGATTCGTCGTTGACGGCCGGCGGCGGCTATATCACCCGCGAGGCAAAAACCTCGTTCAAGGGCTATTACCGCACCGTTGCGAAACAGGACGCGGTTTTCCAGCGCACCTTCATCCAGTTCGACGGCGAAGGCGAGGCCGCGAATGCCAGGCAGCGGGTGATCGGCGGCCATGCCGCCCAGGTGCTGCACGGCCTATGCCTGCGCAAAAACCCGAAAAGTTCGCATGCCGACCATGACGGCTTCGTGCCGTTCGGCAAACTGGTGGACTATGCCGGCGGCCGCAGCAATGGCTGCACCAGCTGGTCGCCGGCGGATGCGCAGCAGATCATCACCATGGTCAAGGACAATCCGACGACGCTCTATATCTACCCGGAATCGCGCGACATCGCCGCGGTCGCAGCCAACCATTCACAGCCGGGCGCCTACTGGAACGCGTCCTGCCTGAAGGAAATCGGCACACCTAAATTCTGGCCGCGAAAGACCCTCGAGCCGATCATCGCCCAATACAGGAAGGATCACCCGGCACCACCGCCGCAGCCGCTGCCGATCTGCGAAGCGTCTTGAAGTCCGCATCGCACCGCCGCGTTGATTAGGACCGTGCCGCTTTATGTTCGGCGGAAAAGGCAAAGTGGCGGAGCGCGCGTGGAGATCGGCCGCCTCATCGAGGCCGGCAAAGTCACCCCCTTCGTGCAAGCCACCTACCCTCTTGGAGAGGTCGCCGAGGCGGAAGAACGGCTGGAAAACGAGCATGTGCGCGGCAGGATCGTATTTGAGGTCGCCGCCTAGCGACGTGGTTGCGTGGATTCCCCCGGACGCAGAGCTGGATCAGGCCGCCGAGCCAATTTTATCAAAAGCTAGCGGCGCGCCGAGGCTGGCGTCCAGCAGGGCGTCAGTCCCGTAAACGGTTGGCGGCATGATCCTGATGCTGCTCTGTCGCGACCTGCCTGGAGTCCAAACCGCGTTCTTTGGAATGCTGTGCCTTGTCGCGATTGGACAGAACCTTGTTTTCTTCGAGCTTGTCCTTTGGCGTTACGGTCATGGCGCCTGTCCCAGAACCCTTTCCCTGCGAACCTGCTCCGATGTGTTTCTTGCTCCCGCGTGCCATGGGCTGCCTCCAATCTATGAGAAATGTTCCAGGATCGGTGCTCATCTAGTCGTCAGGACGGTTTTTGTGATGGACGCTTTCCTGATTTTTGCCGCGAAGGATGTTGCGGTCGTCCGGATCGACGAGGTCCGGTGTGTCGGTTCTCATGTCCGATCCCTTGCGCAGCGCTTCGCGTTCCGCCGCTGATCGTTTCAGATCCGCCTCTGAATCGAAATCCTTGCCGGCGTTCTTTGTGTTTTCCCGCTCTTCAATGATGCGAATTTGTTGATCGTGGGTTTTGCGTCCAGTCATCGCTTCCTCCGGCGTGTTCGTGTTGGCGCTCGAAAGTCACCGGCCACCTCTAAGGTCGGGTCCGAGCCTGCCCTCGTGCTGATAATGGCAAGGTGACGGGATCGTTCCGAAAAGCGTTGAAGACGCTTTTCGCCAGATGGGCTCGGTTCGGCTTAGGCGCTCACGTTGACCGAGGCCGCCGCCCCTCTTCTGAACCATGGCCTCCTTCGAACGTTCGGCGACCACCGGACTGGCGCCGGACGCCTTTCCGTCGCGCTCCAGCTCAGCGCAGGAAATCGACCACAGCCTGGATGAACTCTGCCGGATACTCAATGTTCGACAGATGGACCGCGGGCAGCACGACCAGCTTCGCGCCGGGCACCGCCGCGGCAATCATCTCGCCGTGGCTGGCTGCTGTCACCGTGTCGTGCCGACCGGCGATCACCAGCGTCGGTCGCGGTATCAGTGCTACGGTACGGCGAAGATCGGCGTCGCGAACCGCCGCGAACAGGCCCGCCAGGCCTTGCCGGTCGATAGCCAGCAGCATGGTGCGAAACTCTTCGACCACGGGCTCGTTGGCGGCAACCATCGACGCGGGGAACCAGTTGCTCAGGAACGTCTCGGCGGTTTCCGACATGTCCGGTGCCTGCCGCACCGCGGCAATCCGCTCGTCGAAATAGCTTGCCGGCGAGAGATGAGACGAGGTGTTGCTCAGGATCAGCCGGTCGATCCGCTCGGGCGCGTGGATGCCGAGCCACTGCGCGACGAACCCGCCAAGCGACAGGCCAAGGAAATGTACGCGTTGCAGGTCGAGCGCGTCGAGCAGTTCGATGACGTCGCGGCCAAGCCGGTCGAGCGAGTAGGCGCCGACAGGAACGCTCGATCCGCCATGGCCGCGAAAATCGTAGCGCAGGATACGGAAATGCTTCGACAACTCGCCAACCTGCCTGTCCCACATGTGCAGCGTGGTGCCGATGGAATTCGATAGCACCAGCACCGGCTTGCTTGCCTCGCCGTCGAAGCGGTAGGCGATGCGCGTGCCGTCGCCCGTCGTGACGAAATTCAGCTTGTTCATGATGAAAATTCCTTCTGGAACGTTTGAATGAGGCCAAACGTAGCCGAGGGATAATTTTGTTGATATTACAAAGATGGGACAATCTTTGTAATAAAAACCGACATGACCGAATTTACTCTCCACGACCTTCAATGCTTCGATGCGGTGATTCGCACCGGCGGCTTTCAGCCTGCGGCGGCCGTGCTGCATCGCTCGCATCCGGCGGTGTTCGCTGCCGTCGCCAAGCTGGAGCGACAGCTCGACCTTTGCCTCCTGGACCGCAGCGGCTATCGCGTGCGTGCGACCGAGGCAGGGCTGTCGTTCCACCGCCGAGCGCTATCGCTGCTGCGCGAGCTGGATGGTTTGCGCGTCCATGCCGCCCAGTTGGCGATGGGTGAGGAAAGCGAGATCCACGTGGTGATAGGCGACCTGTGCCCGCGCCCGCATGTGCTGGGCATGCTCGGGCGGTTCTTCGCACAGTGCCCCGGCACCCGCCTGCATCTGCATTTCGAAGCGGTCGGCGGCCCATGGGAGCGTCTATTCGATGACGAAGCCGATCTGATCCTGCACTGGGTCGACAAGGGCGATGCGCGGGTGGAATGGGTCGATCTGTGCAAGGTGTCCTTCATTCCCGTGGTGGCGCCGGGCTTTCTGCCCGAGCGTATCGAGCAGCCGATCACCCTGGACCAGATGCAGGCACTCACCCAATGCGTCATGCGCGACAGCGCCCGCCATTCGCCACAACAAAACTATTCGCTGATCGAAGGCGCGCCGCAATGCCTCGTCGCCGACCAGGGCATGAAGAAGGAGATAATCCTGCAGGGCCTTGGCTGGGGCCACCTGCCCCGCTTCCTGATCGAGGAAGAACTGCATGACGGGCGCCTGCAATCCATTGCCGGCCGCCATCTGCCGGGCCGCACCGACGAACTGGTGGTGGCGCGGCGCCGCGACCGGCCGCATGGGCCGATCGCCAACCGGCTGTGGGATCATATCCAGCAGGAAGCGCCGACATTGCGCCGTGCATTGTAGCCGAGGAGGCCCGCCGGACAGATACCGACCAACCAGTCGCGAAAGGCGCCAGTGGAAATCGGTCATTAATGACCGGCCGTGCAATGCCAGGACCTCTCGGGTCCCGTCGAGCGATCACTTCCTGTGATACGCTCCAGGCTGGCGGCCGCTCTTCGGAGCCTTGACGTCCTTTGAACGCTCCGCGATAGCGGGGCCGGCCCCGGACGTCTTTTCGGTTGCGGCGCTCGGCGTGCCTTGCCTTGGCGGGTTTTGTCCGTCCGACTGGCGGGTTCGGTCTTCCACTTCGCCCACCCGGCGGGTGAGCCCCATTCCGCTGGCGGGCTTCTTGTTGGCGGCCGCATCCTGGGCGAATTCATCGGAAGCGTCGGCATCGGTCTTCGCCGGATATTTCGTCGCGCCGGTTTCGTAGCGGGTTTCGTTGTCAGTCATGACATCTCTCCAGTTGCATGACGGATAAACATCTCGGCGGTATCCGAGTTCCAACTCCTGGACTTCCGGACGGATCTGGGTTCCGGGAGCGCCCGGTCGGCCACCCAAGCGACGAGATGAGCAGCACCCTACTGCAGCAGACCCTTGACGATGCCGCTCGCCTTGCCGAAATCCATCTGGCCGGCATATTTCTGCTTCAGTGCGGCAATCACCTTGCCCATGTCCTTCTGGCTGGCCGCACTGGTCGCGGCGATCGCCTCGCGCGCCGCAGCCGTCACCGCCGCATCGTCCAACTGCGTCGGCAGGAAGGTGCGGATGATCTCCATCTCGCCGCGCTCCTGCGCGGCGAGTTCCGGCCGTTTGCCGTCGTCGAAGGCTTTGGCCGATTCCTCGCGCTGCTTCACCATCTTGGCCAGGATCTGCAGGATCTCCTCATCGCTGGCCGGCTCCTTGCCCGAACCGCGATTGGCGATGTCGCGGTCGTGAATGGCCGCTTGGATCAGCCGCAATGTCGGCAGCCGGTGCTTGTCCTGCGCCTTCATCGCGCTCTTCAGGGATTCGGCGATTTTGCCGCGCATGGTACATTCTCCTTCGATCGGCGCGGACAATAGCGCCGGGGGCGAGCCAAGGCAAACCCTGATATGCCGGGGCAAGCCACTGATTTTGCTAGGCGAAATAAAACATGGCGGCATTTCGCATGATCATTGACCGCTCTGCCCCCTTCCCCTATGTACTGGGCCTTGCATGAACGGAAATTTGACTGCGTGGAGGCCGCGAAAATCGCCGCTTCGCGCCGTTTGCCGCGCAGATGGCCCGCCGGGCCGGTTGCAGCGGGCAGCCCGATAGGAGTGCCGCCATGGCCGAGATGACCGCCGCCTCGACGCCCGCCTGGACCACTGAAAAGCCGACCGCCCTTCTGGTGCTGGCCGACGGCACCGTCATCGAAGGTCGCGGCCTCGGCGCCACCGGCTCCGCCGTCGCCGAAGTCTGCTTCAACACGGCGCTGACCGGCTACCAGGAAATCCTCACTGACCCTTCCTATGCCGGCCAGATCGTCACCTTCACCTTCCCGCATATCGGCAACATCGGCACCAATGACGAGGACATCGAGGATCTCAATCCGGCCGCCCGCGCCGGCGCCGTTGGCGCCGTGTTCAAGGCCGATGTCACCGACCCGTCCAACTACCGCGCCGGCGCTGGTCTCGACCAATGGCTGAAGAAGCGCGGCATCGTCGCCCTTTCGGGCATCGACACCCGCGCGCTCACCGCGCTGATCCGTGAAAGGGGCATGCCCAACGCCGTCATCGCGCATGCGCCCGATGGCGTGTTCGACCTCGACGATCTGAAGCGCCGCGCCGCCGCATGGTCGGGGCTGATCGGGCTTGACCTCGCCAAGGAAGTCACGTCGGGCCAGTCCTCGGTCTGGCGCGAGACGCCCTGGGTGTGGAACGAAGGCTTTGGCGAGCAGACCGAACCGACAATGCACGTCGTCGCCATCGATTATGGCGTCAAACGCAACATCTTGCGCCTGCTCGCCGGCCTCGGCGCCAAGGTCACGGTGGTGCCGGCCAAGACCGGCGCCGAACAAATCCTTGCCATGCAGCCGGACGGCATTTTTCTCTCCAATGGCCCCGGCGACCCGGAAGCCACCGGTGACTATGCCGTGCCGGTCATCCGGGATCTGTTGAAGACCGACATCCCGGTGTTCGGCATCTGCCTCGGCCACCAGATGCTGGCACTGGCGCTGGGCGGCAAGACCGCCAAGATGCACCAGGGCCATCACGGCGCCAACCATCCGGTCAAGGACCACACCACCGGCAAGGTCGAGATCGTCTCGATGAACCACGGCTTTGCCGTCGATGCCGACTCGCTGCCATCGGGCGTCGAGGAAACCCACGTCTCGCTGTTCGATGGTTCGAACTGCGGCATCACGCTGACCGGCCGGCCGGTGTTCTCGGTCCAGCATCACCCCGAAGCCTCCCCCGGCCCGCAGGATTCGCACTACCTGTTCCGCCGCTTCGTCAATTTGATCCGCGAAAAGCGCGGCGAGGAATTGCTGGCCGAACGGGCCTGATCCTTTGAGGATCGGCTGTTAGCTATAATATCGCTTAACGCAAAGCGATAAATGTGCGATATTATTTGTTGTGAAGACGATCATCCTTTCAGTATCGGCGGCTCGCGATCTCGATAACCTGCCGGCGGATGTCCGCGAGCAGGTTTCCGAAGGTTTGATCACTTACGCCGTCAGCGGTCGTGGAGATGTAAAGCGTCTTGCCGGCCGGAACGGTTATAGACTGCGTATCGGCCGCTACCGCGTCATATTCGACGAAGACCGCACCACGATTCTCGCGATCTACATCGGCAAGCGTGAAACGACGACCTATAGCAGGCCATAGGACAGGACATCATCATGAACGCCCCGCAAATCATCAAGACCTCAACCGGCGAAGAACTGGTCGTCATCCCGAGGGCCGACTACGAGGCATTGCTGCATGCCGCTGAAGAAGCCATGGATGCTGCGGATGTGGCGATCTACGATGAACGGAAGGCCGAGCTCAAAACGGAAAAGCCCCTGCCCGCTGCCGTGACCATGGATATCCTGCGGGGCTCGAGCCGGCTCAAGGCGCTGCGCAATTGGCGCAACCTGACCCAAGCCGATTTGGCGACTGCTATTGGTGTCAGCCAGGGTTTCCTGTCCGACCTCGAATCCAATCGTCGCAAACCATCGCCGCAGACCAGTGCCATGCTGGCAAAGACGCTGGATATCCCCGGCGAATGGATCGAAACCTAGAGCAATCCCGGGAAAAGTGTGAAACGGTTTTCCGTCCGGGAATTGCGTCAAACAAAGACTCTAGTATCTCGTCCTACGCCACCGGCCGGCCTTCGCTGGCTTCCAGGATGGCGAACCATTGCTGGCGGTCGAGGCTGATCTCCAACGCCTTGACCATGGCGGCCAGCCGTTCCGGCTTCATCGAACCCAGCACCGGCACCAATCGGGCCGGATGGCGCAATAGCCAGGCGATCGCGACGGCAGCCAGATCGCCGGCTCCGATCTCGGCGGCCACCGCAGCAAGCGCTGCCCGCACCCGCGCCTCGCGCCCCTCCTTGCCGGTGAACAGCGAGCCGCCCCCGAGCGGCGACCAGATCATCGGCGCATAGGCAAGGCGCTGCGCGTGGTCCAGGCTGCCGTCGGTCAATGCGGCCGTTTTCAGCACCGACATTTCGATCTGGTTGGTGGCGAGGGCGAACGGCAACCGTGAGGCCAGCAGATCGAACTGCGACGGCGTGAAGTTGGAGACGCCGACCGCCCTCACCTTGCCAGATGTGACCAGCTTGGCAAGAGCTGCCGCCGTCTCGTCGGCATCCGTCAGCGGGTCGGGCCGGTGCAGCAGCAACAGGTCGATATAGTCGGTGCCGAGATTGGCAAGCGACCGCTCCACCGACGCAACAATATGGCCGCCACCGGTATCGTAGTGCTTCAGCCGGTTGTCCGGCCGGTTTGGCGACTTCAGCATGATATCGCATTTCGAGATCAGCTCGATGCTGTCGCGCTTGCCTTCCCAGCGCGCCAATCCCGCACCGAAGGCCGCTTCCACCTCGTAGTTCCCATAGATGTCGGCATGATCGAAGCTGGTCAGGCCGAGATCGACGGCGGTGCCGATCAGCCGTGCGACCTGATCGGCATCCGGGCGGGCGGCGCTGTCGAGCAGACGCGAGGCGCCGAAGACCAACCGCGACAGCGACAGTCCGTCCCGAGTCAGCGCAATGCGGCTGTGACTCACACCTGCGCTCCATCTTCGGCGACGCCGGCGGTGACATTTGCGCGCGCCGCGGGCCTCGCCACCTTGGTGACGAAGACGATGACCGCCAGCGTCAGAAAACATGCGCCCACCAGATAGGGCGCACCGCCGAAGGTCACCGGCGCGCTTGGCCCGGTGAACCAGGAAAAGATCGCCGTATAGAGCAGCGGCGTGATGATCGAGGTGATCGAGAAGATCGAGGTCATCGCCCCCTGCAATTCGCCTTGCGCCGATGGCGGCACTTTGGCGGCGGCGAGGCTCCTCAGCGGTGGATCGGCCAGCGCTTCCAGACAGCCGACGACGATCACCGCATAGATCATCCAGCCTTGCGACGCGAAGGCATAGCCGAAGGCGCTGGCTGCCGTGAATGTCAGGCCGATGACCGCCGTCTTCCACTCGCCAAGCCTCGGGATCACGCGCGGCAGCACCGTCGCCATGACGATCGCACCGCACAGGCCGAAGGCGCCGAGCGAGAAGCCGATCTGCTGCTCGCTCCAGCCATAGCGATAGCTGGAGACGAACGACCAGACCGCCGGATACATCATGTGCCCGAGCGTCATCAGGAAGAAGACAAGCCCGATCCAGCCGATGCCTTGATATTGGCGCATCTGGAGCAGCGTGCCGACCGGGTTGGCGCGTTTCCACTCGAAGCGGCGGCGATGCTTGTCATCGAGCGTTTCCGGGAGGAAAAACAACGCAATGAGGAAATTCACGAAGGCGAGCCCGGCGGCGAAATAGAACGGCACGCGCGGCCCGAACGTACCGAGCAGCCCGCCGAGAACCGGCCCGATGACGAAGCCGACGCCAAACGCGATACCGAGCAGGCCGAAATTCTTTGCCCGGTTCTCATTATTCGAAATATCGGCGATGAAGGCTGAAGTCGTCGAATAGCTGGCGCCTGAAATGCCGGCCAGCACACGCCCGATGAACAGCATCGGGTAGGACCAGGCGACCGCGCAGATCAGATTGTCGATGGAGAAGGTCAGCACCGATGCGAGCAGGATCGGCCGCCGCCCGAACCGGTCGCTCAAGCCGCCCATGATCGGCGCGAAGACGAACTGCATCGCCGCATAGACGAAGAACAGCCAGCCGCCTTCGATCGCCGCGCCGCTGATGCTGACCCCGGTCAATTCCCTGAGATAGGCCGGCAGCACCGGCATGATCATGCCGAAGCCGATAATGTCGAGCAGCAGCGTGGTGAAGACGAGCGCAAGGCCCCGTCTGGCGGTTTTAGGGTCGATCATGCAGGATCAAGCTCCTCTGCTCGCCCTCAGGCGCAGGCGGACGCACTTATAGGCGAGCCCGCCGCAAGGAACAATGTGAGAACAGGCTGATTCTATTCATCCTGACACCCCCTGACGGCAGCATCGCCGGCAGGTGAAGCTCGAAAACGGTCTGTCAGATCGGCCCACTCAGCGTGTTGCACTCCGACAGCTTGCCGCTCTTGTAACCACGCGCCAGCCAGGTCTGCCGCTGCTGCGAGGTGCCGTGGTTGAAGCTTTCCGGCACAACATAGCCTTGCGTCTTCTTCTGCAGCGTGTCGTCGCCGATCTGCTTGGCGGCGTTCAGTGCGCTCTCGATGTCGCCCTGCTCCAATATGCCTTTCTGCCCGGTGTAATGCGCCCACACGCCGGCAAAGCAGTCGGCCTGAAGCTCGATTCGCACCGACATCTGGTTGGCTTCGACCTCGCCCATGCTTTGCCGCATCTGGTTGAACTTGGACATGATGCCGGTCAGGTTCTGCACGTGGTGGCCGACCTCATGCGCAATCACATAGGCGCGGGCGAATTCGCCCGAGGCGCCGAACTGCTGGTCGAGCTGCTGGAAGAAGGTCATGTCGAGATAGACCTTGTGGTCGCCGGGACAATAGAACGGTCCGGCCGCCGCGGAAGCGAAGCCGCAGGCCGAGCGGACCTGGCCGGAAAACAGCACCAGTTTCGGATCCTCGTAGGTTAGGCCCTGAGATTTGAAGATGCCGGACCAGGTGTCCTCGGTCTCGGCCAGCACGGTGGCCACGAACTGCTTCATCTCGTCATTGGCCGGTGTGGCACCGTTGTCCTGTCCGCTGTTGTCGGTGATCTGGCCGCCGCCGCCCGGCAGCAGGCCGCCGTCGCCGCCACCTAGGATCGTCGACGGATCGAAGCCGAAATACCATCCGGCCAGCACCACCAGGATGACGAGGAAGATGCTGCCGCCGCCACCGGTGCGGCCGCCGATCGGAATGCGGAACTGGCCACCGCCGCCGCCGAGTCCGCCACCGCCGCTGTCGCTGCGGTCGTCCTCGATATTGTCACTCTGACGACGGCCCTTCCAGAGCATGGCAACTCCTCGTGCAGCAACTTCCCCGTTGTTCCGGGGCAACAAACAATTATCCCAATGGTTGCGCCAAGTCACAGCATTTTTCGATGGCCTTTTTGGCCATACGGGTCGCCTTGCGGCCAAGCTCGTTGCGGCGAGCGGCTCGGCGTTGCAATCGTCCCCATGGCCGAGACTATCGAAGACCGTTAATGTCCGTTTCTCTGGGAAGCGAGGGGCGCTTGCGGACGATCGGCCAATTCCTGCTGTTGCTGACGGCATTGACTTGTTTCGGCATCGGGTCCGCCCGTGCCGCCACGCTCGATTCCAGCGTTGCCGTCACCGATCCCGCCACCTTGCAGGCGCTGGAGCGTGGTGGCCTGTCGATCAGCCGCCTGCTGGGCCCGGCACTCGGCCTCACCCGCGAGGTCGACAATCGCGGCCTGTTTTCGGTGCCGGCGCTGGCCACGGTGCGCGACACAGTCAAGCGGCAGATAGCCGACGAGCCGAAGACCAGCCCCGATCCCTATGTTGCTGCCATGGCGAAGTCGAAGGACACCAGCCAGAAATTCAATCCGAAATACATCGATGACGACGGCTCGACGCTGGACCTGACCGGCGTCGTCAACCGCATGGACCGCGGCTATCTCGGCCACACCGAATGCGGCGAAATCCGGCTGATCTACCGTTTCCACTATTCGGTCGCGGAAAAGCCTGTGAAGGGAAAGGCGGGCCAGCGCATTTCCTCGCGCCTGCCGCTGACCATGAGCCTGGTGTTCAACGCCAAACCCAGGCAGGCACAAGCGCGCGCCTCGAAGGACCTGCCAAGCGCCACTGACGTGTCCTGCGCCGATGTTGCCCAGCGCTGGCTGGCAGCTGGAAAAAAAGACCTGCCACCCGACCAGCTTGCCGCCTGGCTGCGCTCCGACGAAGGGCCGCTGTCAGGCACCATGCTGAATTCGTCGCAGATCATGCGGCTCGAACTCAACATGCAGGTGCTCAGGCTGTCGGCCTCGACGCGGCGCGATTTCGGCGGCCATGCCGAATATCTCCTGAAGATCTTCAAATGGGATCCGGCTGCGTCCAGCTTCTATGAAGCGAAGATGGAAAACCAGATCGACCGCGCCATTGTGCTGGCCGACAAGCCGTCCTTCGCCAAATGGCTGCTCACCGACCGCAACATCTACGACCTCGACCATGGCCGGCTGGTGATCGACGAAAAGTTCCTGGCCAGGAGCGCCGTCTCCGTCGCCCCCGGCGGTCTCAGCCGGTCGCAGAACAACATCGTCTACGGGCTGGTCGACGACGCGGACATCGACAAGGCGCTGAAGAACTATATCGCCAGGGGCAACACACTCTCGACCATCAAGTCGGTGGCCGGCTTCAACTTGCGGCTCAACGAGATGAGCTGCACCGGCTGCCATCAGACGCGTGGCATTGCCGGTTTCCACTACACCGGCGCAGATCCGGTGAGCGAGCCGCGCCGCAACGCCGTCTTCGTGCCGGGCTCGGCCGTGTTCTTCGCCGACCTGCCGCGCCGCCGCGCCATCGTCGAGCAGTTCGCCGCCGGCAGTCAGCTAGACTTTACGCGCAGCTTCGCCGCCCGTCCGGACGCCAGATATGCCGAGGCGCTGAAAGACACCGACCTCTACAATGGCTGGGGCTCGATCTGCTATCGCGGCGAGGATGCAAGTTTCAAGGACTGGAGCTGCGGTGCGGGCCTGCGCTGCGCCGGTGTCCACGAAAGCGCCTTCCATCCAGGCTTCGGCACCTGCGTCAGCGAAGCAGGCACGGTGGTCGGCGACCCCGTCGAGTTCGGCGAGATCAAGATGTCGAGCTGGGGCAGCGACCAGTATTGCCGCCTGTCGCCGGCCACCGCCAAGGCCTGCGCCATCGACTCCGCGAAGGACAAGAAGCCGCTGGTCAAACTCGCCGGCTATGGCGCCGCGCGCCAGCGCTACGACAATCCGCAGCAGAAGACCGGCGGCTTTCCCGGTGGCATGCTGCGCAAGGCAAGCTGCGACAAGCTTCCCGACGAAGCAACGTGCGGGCGTCTGGCCAAGACCGGCTTCAACGACTGCATCGCGTCGGGCAAGGACCACAAATTCTGCACGAAGGAATTTACCAAGACCGCCGGCCTACGAGCCTGCGACAAGGCGCATCCCTGCCGCGAGGACTACATCTGCACCGCAGGCTATGACGATCTGGCGGAAGCGAAAGCTGGCAAAGGCACCTGCATTCCGCCCTATTTCATCTTCCAGTTCCGCGTCGACGGCCACCCGCGCAGCTGGGTGCAGGACGTCCGCGAGTGAGGGAACGGTTTGTTGAAAGCGCCGCCACCACGTTCCGGCAGACGGCGTTCGCCCAGAACAGCTGACGTCAACCTGACAGACGTCTAATCTTCCTGCTTGGCGCCGGCGCTCTTGCCGTCGGAGCTCTTCGAACGTTCCTCGAAACGCGCCGCGCCCTTTTTCAGCGAATGGTGGGTTTCGGCCTCGGTTTTGCGCTCATCGCTTGCCGCCGCCTGTGTCAGTCCCTCGGCAGCCTGCTTGCCCTTTGCGGTCGGTGCCCGTTCAACGCCCATCGCTTCCTCCCTTGCCGCGACATCGCGCGGTGTCAGCAGCAACGTGCGTGGCGTACGGCGGTTCCGGCGGCTCAGGAAATCCAGCGGCGGGTTCGGCTCAACGCGTCGCCGTCATCGCCTTGCGAAACGCTTCCAGCGTCTCGACGCTGACATGGTGCTCGATGCCTTCGGCGTCGATGCGCGCCGTCTCGGCGCTGACACCGAGCGAGCGCAAAAAGGCTTCCACCGTCTGGTGGCGGATGCGGCTCTCCTCGGCGACCTTGCGGCCGGCATCGGTCAGGAAAACGCCGCGATAGGGCTTTCGCGACACCAGCCCGTCGGCGCACAGCCTGGTCAGCATCTTGGCCACCGTCGGCTGGGCAACGCCAAGGCGTGCGGCAATGTCGACCTGGCGCGCCTCGTTGCCGTCCTCGATCAGATCGGCGATCAGCTCGACATAATCCTCGACCAGCGCGCTGCGGCGCGCTTCGCGCTGCTGCCGGAATCCCTCCGAATGAATTTCGGCGTCGAGCAGCGGCTCACGCGGGACTGGTCTGTTCTTCGGCGCCAATATGCGCTCCTCCCGAGGCTATCACCCGTCCACGCTTTCATAGCACGGGCTCTGATTCTTCAGGCCGTTTATTTGCATTCCGCCACAGGTGCAACCAGCGCTTCCGATTGCCGTTTCACCCGATGACCGCCAGCCGCCTAAAAGCAACGACAATGAAATATAGCATATTGCATAATGTTGAGCCATGGCATAGCTTGAGGCAACATCGTCCAGTCTCGCGGAAAGCCCTCCTTCATGTCTGAAGCCGAAGCCACAGCCTCCCGTTCCTCATGGCGGTTCGCCAGGCCCGACGAGGACGAGCAGCCCAGCCTGCGCGAAGTCAATTCCACAATCGCCGTGCCAAGCTCGGGCGTCTGGTTCCGTCGCCTGTTCGCCTTCATGGGTCCCGGCTACATGGTCTCGGTCGGCTATATGGACCCGGGCAACTGGGCGACGGATCTCGCCGGCGGTGCGCAGTTCGGCTACACGCTGCTGTTCATCATCATGCTGTCCAACCTGATGGCGATCCTTTTGCAGGCGCTGGCGGCACGGCTCGGCATCGCCACCGGCCGCGACCTCGCCCAGGCCTGCCGCGCCTACTATCCCCGTCCAGTCAATTTCGTGCTGTGGATCGCCTGCGAACTGGCCATCATCGCCTGCGATCTGGCCGAAGTCATCGGCACGGCGATCGCGCTGCAACTTCTGTTCGGCATTCCGCTGATCGGCGGCGCCATGCTGACGGCGCTCGATGCCTTCCTCGTGCTGCTGTTGATGAACAAGGGCTTCCGCTATCTCGAAGCCTTCGTCATCGCGCTTTTGATCATCATCTTCAGCTGCTTCGCCATCCAGATCTTCGTCGCCGCCCCGCCGGCCGGCTCGATCCTGCATGCCATGTTCGTGCCGTCGTCGGAAATCGTCACCAATCCGGCGATGCTCTACATCGCCATCGGCATCATCGGCGCCACCGTCATGCCGCACAATCTCTATCTGCACTCTTCGATCGTGCAGACCCGCGCCTATGAACGCACCGACAAGGGCAAGCGCGATGCCATCAAATGGGCAACGACGGACTCGACCATCGCCCTGATGCTGGCGCTGTTCGTCAACGCCTCGATCCTCATCGTGTCGGCGGTCGCCTTCCATAACACCGGCCATCAGGACGTTGCCGAGATCGGCCAAGCCTTCGAGCTGCTGTCGCCGCTGCTCGGCCTCGGCATCGCCTCGATCCTGTTCGCGGTGGCGCTGCTGGCTTCCGGCCTCAACTCCACGGTGACGGCGACGCTTGCTGGCCAGATCATCATGGAAGGCTTTCTGCGCCTGCGCATCCCCAACTGGGCACGTCGGCTTCTGACGCGCGGCCTCGCCATCATCCCGGTGGTGGTCGTCACCGCGCTCTATGGCGAAAAGGGCACCGGCCAGCTGCTGGTGTTCAGCCAGGTGATCCTGTCGATGCAGTTGCCTTTCGCAGTCGTCCCGCTGGTGCAATTCGTCTCCGACAAGAAGAAGATGGGCAATCTCGCCATTCCGCGCGGCGTCGCCGCCCTTGCCTGGGTGGTCGCCGCAGTCATCCTGGGGCTCAACTTCAAGCTGCTCTACGACACCCTGTTCGGGATCGGCTAAGCTCCGCCTCGCCGGGAAATCGACTACCCTCTGCGCAGAGGGTAGCCTCGCGACAAATTGGCAATCCGCGCTATGTTGTCCCGCAGCATGGCCCGGATCGAAGACATCAGGAAATTCTACGCGCGGCTGCTGGTCGCCAATGCCGGCTCGCCCGACCCACGCCTGGAAGCGGCTTTCGCCGAGGTGCCACGCGAAGCGTTTCTCGGTCCCGGGCCGTGGACGGTCATCGCCGGCAACGGCAAGGTCACGACGCCGAGCGCCGACCCGGCTCATATCTATCAGAACGTGCTGGTGACGCTCGACGACGACAAGGGCATCAACAATGGCGAGCCCTTCCTGCACGCCATGTGGATCGGAAAGCTTGCGCCTAAACCTGGTGAGGCCGTCACTCATATCGGCGCCGGCACCGGCTACTACACCGCCGTGCTGGCCAGGCTGGTTTTACCAGGCGGCACCGTCACCGGCTTCGAACTCGACGAAAAACTGGCCGATCTGGCGCGCAAAAATCTCGAAGCATATGGCAATGCAACGGTCGTCCATGGCGATGCGGTGACGACGCCCCTGCCGCCATCCGACATCATCTATGTCAATGCTGGCGTCGCAGCGCCACCAGCAGGGTGGCTGAAGGCGCTGCGACCTGGCGGCCGCATGATCTTCCCCTGGCGCCCGGCCGAGCGCGTCCCACTGGCGGTGATGGTGATCCGCACGCAAAAAGGCTTCGCCTGCGATCCGTTCATGCGATCGTGGTTCATTCCCTGTGTCGGCGCCTCGCTCGCAGACTCAGCGTCGAGGATCCCGACGCGCGAGCAGGCCGCGCGCAGCCGCTCGATCTGGCTGGTCCAGGACAGGGCACCGGACGACACCGCCACCGCCATATCGGGCGATGTCTGGTTCTCGTCGGAAGATCTCCACCCCGGGCCTCGCAAATGATGGTGGTTTGCCAAAATTTCATATGTCCTGTCGGACCGGTGGCTCGTCGCCCGTCCTTGGGCTGAAGTCCGGCCACGACGGCGTGGATCGAAGAACGGGAGCATTGGAATGAGAAAGATCATCTCTGCGACATTCGTCAGCCTTGACGGCGTCATGCAGGCACCCGGCGGCCCGGAAGAGGATCCGGCCGGCGGCTTCAAGTTCGGCGGCTGGACCTTCCATTACGTTGACGAGGCGGGGGCCGCGGCGATGGATGAACTGTTCTCCAAGCCTTTCGCCCTGCTGCTCGGCCGCAGAACCTACGACATCTTCGCCGCCTACTGGCCGTATCAGAAAGATCCGATCGCGGATGCCTTCAACCCCGCGACCAAATATGTGGCGACGCATCGGCCTGACACCCTCACCTGGCAGAACACGCAAGCGCTCGGAGCCGATATCATCGCGACGTTGCGCCGCCTCAAGCAGGAGGATGGGCCGGACCTGCTCATCCAGGGATCTGGCGATCTGATCCAGACTTTGCTCGCCAACGGGCTGATCGACGAAATTCGGCTGATGATCTTCCCGCTATTGCTGGGCAAGGGCAAGCGGCTGTTCGGCGACAGCGCGATGCCGGCCGCCTTCAAGCTCATCAAGTCGCAGGCAACCAGCACCGGCGTCATCATGGCGACCTACGAACGATCGGGCGAGATCAAGGTTGGGTCGTTTGTCACAGGGGAGCCGTCCGACGCCGAGCTCGAACGGCGCAAGAACTGGAAGTAGCAGGACGGCCTTTGCACCCTTTCCTCTCCCCCGATCGACGGGGTAGAGGAACCCAAGTTCTGAGAAGTCTCTCAAGCCGCCACCGGCCGTCGTGCCAGCCCATCGCGGATATGGCGTGCGAATTCCTGCGCCGCCGGCCCTACCCCATGCCTCGGCAGATGCAGGTTGATGGCAAAATTCGGCAGTGGCGGCAGGCCGGACTCCGGTGGCAATATGTCGAGATCCGCCGGAACCGTGGAGGCTAGCCAGGCGGTGACGGCGAGGTCGGAGCGCACCGTCGCCGTCGTCGCGTCGATGTTGCCGTTTTCGAACACGGTGCGCCACTCCAGCCCGTGCTCGCCGAGCGCCGCCAGCACCGCCGGGCGGAAGGCGCAGGTGTCGGCGACGATCGAAACCGGCAGCGGCCGCCTGGCGCGGGCAACGCCGCCCTTGGCGCCGACCCAGACCAGCCGGTCGATTGCAAGGCACTCACCGGCCGACGGGCCGACGCGTTCCTCGATCACCGCAAGGTCGATGGTCCCGGCCGCAAGGGCGGCATCCAATTCCGGCGACGAGGCGCAGACCAGCGATATCTCGACCTGCGGATAGGTCTCGGCATAGGTCTTCAGCACCGGCGCCAGCAAGGTGCCGACAAGGTCGTAGGGCACGCCGAGCCGCACCTGGCCGGCTACCGATGTCCCAGCCATCTCGGCCCAGATCTCGTCATTCAAGGCCAGCAACCGCTTGCCCCTGCCGAACAGCTGTTCACCGGCGCGCGTCAGCCGCAAGCCACGCCGGTCGCGCCTAAACAGGCTCGAGCCAAACGCCTCCTCCAGCCGTTTGACCTGCTGGCTGACAGCACCTTGCGTCAGGTGCAGCGCATTGGCCGCGGCCGTCATGCTGGCCTTGTCGGCGACGGTGATGAAGGTGCGGATCAGCGCCATGTCGAGATTTCGGATCATGGCTGGCATTATCCATCCTAATGCCGACCATGGCAAACATTGCATTTACTGAAGTTCGCGCGCAGCTACGATCGCAGCCCTGACAGAGGACGCCGCATGCTCGAGCCCATTCTCCCGCTCATCCTGTTTGCCATCGTCGCCACCACCACGCCCGGCATCGCCACAACCCTGTCTACGGCGTCCGGCGCCCAGTTCGGGTTTCGCCGTTCCGTGCCTCTGCTGGTCGGCAGCGCCGCCGGCCTCGCCACGGTGACGGGTGCCGCCGCCGCCGGGCTCGCCGGTCTGCTGCTTGCCATGCCTTCGCTGCAACTGGCCATGAAGGTCATCGGCTCGCTCTATCTCCTCTGGCTGGCGATCAAGATCGGCCGCAGCGGACCGCCCAATCTGGATGTGAGCATGGCCAGGCCGAACAGCTTTCTCGGCGGCGCCGGCATTCAATGGATGAACCCGAAGGGCTGGGCGATGGGGCTGGGCGCCGCGGCCTCGTTCGCGGCGCTGGCCAGCGGGCCGATGCAGCTCGCGCTGCTGCTCGGCGCCACTTTCGGCCTCGCGGCGGCCGCCTCGCTGTCGCTGTGGTGCGTGGCCGGAATGGTGCTGGCGCGGCTGCTCAAGACCGAATGGCAATGGCGCGCGCTCAACATCGTGCTGGCGCTGGTGCTGGCCGCCTCGATCATTCCGATGTGGCGGACGGCGTAAAGCGCGGCCTTGCAGAACCTGGGTTCCTCGCCCTCGCAACGCGGGGGAGAGGTGGCCGCGAAGCGGTCGGAGAGGGGGCTTCGTAGGGCGGATACTTCTTGAAACTTGATCTCCGTCGAGCCAGTCCCCCTCTCCGTCTCGGCTTCGCCGAGCCACCTTGTATCTACACGAGAGAGATTTCGTGGGATTAGAGCGATTGAGCCAAGGTCCGGGCGGCCGCCCGGACCTTGGCTTGGCGAAGTCGCCCGTACCACCTGAGGTTACAACCGCGGGAGAGCTTGGGATCTTCGCCTTCGTCACGCACGACCGAACAGTCGCTTGGTTCCAACCGTACGCACAAGGCAGGTTACCGTGAACAGGATTATTTGTGGAGTTGATGTTTCGAAAGATTGGCTGGACGCGCATGTCCGGCCTGGCGGAGCGGCAGCGCGCTTCGCCAACGATGCGGCGGGGATTGCAGCTCTTTGGCTGTTCTGCCGCAGCCATGGCGCAGCCCTTGCGGTGATGGAGGCATCGGGCGGCTATGAACGGCTGGGGTTCATGCTCTTGTGGGCGCACGGCATGCCGTGCGGCGTGGTCAATGCCAAGAGCGTGCGCCGTTTCGCCGAGGCGATGGGCTATCTGGAGAAGACCGACAGGATCGACGCCGCTGTCATCGCCCATTACGGCGCAGTCAAGAACACGGTGCCGACGCCACCGCCAAGCGCTGCCTAACAGCGGCTTACCGCGTTGGTTGGCCGGCTTTGCCAGATTGTCGGCGATGCGACCATCAACAAGCAGCGTAGAAGTGCCGCATGCGACGCCGAGGTATGCGCCAGCATCGAGGCGACGCTGGCCTTCCTCAAGCGCGAGCAACGGCGCCTGGAAGGCGAGATTGCCTCGATGATCGATGACGATCCGCTGTGGGCCAGGCTGGAGCGAGCCTTTCGTTCGCTCAAGGGCGTAGCCGGACGCACTGTCGCCCGTCTGATGGCCGAACTGCCCGAGATCGGCCTCATCTCCAACAAGGCCATCGCCAAGCTGGCAGGCCTGGCTCCTTTCGCCAACGATAGCGGCAAGCGCACCGGCAACAGGCATGTGCGAGGCGGACGCGCCGGGCCGCGTGGCATCCTCTTCATCGTCGCAGCTATCGTGGCCAAATTCGATCCTCATCTCAAAGCTTTCGCTCAACGGTTGCAACAGGCGGGAAAGCCAAAAATGCTCATCCGCATCGCGCTCGCCAGAAAACTCCTGGTCATCCTCAATGCAAAAGCACGCGATGCGCGCAACGAGTTCGTAATTGCAACTTGACACCCCAGATAGTCGCTCTCCCCCACTCACGTGGGGGCGAGGAACCCAGTTTCTGCTATCGGCCTCGAAACCCTCAAGCCGCGTAGCGGGCCGCAGGCTTGTCGGCGTGCAGGCTGCCGTAGAAGGCCTGCCGGGCACCGAGGAAAATGTCCAGCTTGGCCGGCTCGGCGAGCGCCGGCACGGTGACGGCTTCACCCCTGGCAAGGCCGACAAGGGCCGCATCGACCATATCGTCGGCCGTCATGATGATTTCCTTCGGAAGCTGGTCGATATCGCTGCCGGCAAGCTCCCAGAAATCGGTCCGTGTCGCGCCCGGCAGCACCACCTGCACCTTCACCTCCGTACCCGCGACCTCGCGGTGCAGAGCCTCGGTGAAGTTGACGACATAGGCCTTGGTACCGCTGTAGATGCCGCCGAACGAGGTCTCATAGGCAAGCACCGAGGCGATGTTGACGACCGCACCTCGGTTGCGCGCCAAAAACCCCGGCAGCACGGCACGGGTCAGCCGCGTCAGGGCGATGACATTGACCTTGATCATGCGTTCGGCAGCGTCCGCATCGGCGGTTGCCACCACGGACTGGCCGCCAAGGCCGGCATTGTTGACCAGCAGCGTCACGCTGTCGTCGCTGGCGATCGCCTGCTCGACGCGGCGGACGTCGTCGTCGTTGGAGAGGTCGGCGCTGATCACGCTGACCTTGCGGCTATAGGTCTGGCGCAGCTTCCCGGCCAGTTCCTCCAGCCGGTCGGCGCGCCGCGCCACCAGCACCAGATCGTAGCCCTGCCCCGCCAGCCGGTCGGCATAGACCGCGCCGATGCCCGACGAAGCACCGGTGACGACCGCCGTGCCCTTGTTGCCCTGTCCACTCATTGTCCTGTTCCTTCTTCGACTGATCTGGTTCGCTTCGACTGATCCGGCGCCGTGGCATCTGCCGCGCTGCCGGAAAGCCGCTTGATTTGAATTAGTGGCATATGCCACTAATCGTGAAGTAGGCATATGCCACTATCTTGTCAATGATGCGGACGAGGATTATTTGAGGGGTGCAGCCGGGCCTCATTCGCCGGCGCCAAGGACCATCATGTCAAAGGACAGCTTGCCCGGCCTCACGCTCTGCAACAACGCCGCGCTGCGCCGTGCGGCGCGCAAGCTCGGCAAGTTTTATGATGATGTGGTGGAGCCGTCAGGCCTCAAGGCGACGCAGCAGGGCCTGCTCTACCAGATCCATATCGGCGCCGAGCCGGCGATGGGGGCTATCGCCACGTCGCTGATCATGGACCTGTCGGCGCTCGGCCATACGCTGAAACCACTGATCCGCGACGGCTATGTCGAGACTTTCGCCGATCCGGAGGACCGCCGCGTCAAGCGTGTGCGGCTGACGCCGCAAGGGTTGGCCAAGCTCGAGGCAGCGATGAAGCTGTGGCAAATCGCCCAGCAGCGTTTCGAGGATGTCGTCGGCAGGGACAAGGCTGAAAAGCTGCGCGGGGCGCTGGATGACATCGCCGCGCTGGATTTTGATCTGCCCCCGGCCAGCTGAGCCGGCCGACGGCTTTCAAAGAGATTACTCGGCAGGCATCGCCACGGGCCGAGCCGCCCAGCGGCCGGCCACCACGATGCCAAGCCCGACGATCGGGAAGATCGCGGCGACCATGCCGAGATCGGCCGGCGCGCCGTAGCGCAGCACGGCGCCACCGACCACGGCGCCCAGCGCCACGCCGAGATAGAGCGCCGAGGCATTGAGCGACAGCACGATCGGGGCGGCGTCGGGCGCCAGCTTGATGATGCGGCTGGCCTGCGCCGGCGGGAAGGCCCAGCCGACGATGCCCCACGGCACCATCATCGCCATCAGCGCCGGTCCGGCAATATGCGGCGGCAGAAAGGTCGGGATGACCGATAGCAGGACCAGCATGCCGGCACTCAGCGCCAGCGACCAGCCGACGGTGCGGGTCGCGCCGAACCGGTCGGCGGCCTGGCCGCCGCCAATGTTGCCGATGACGGCACCGACGCCGAAGGCGAGCAGCATACCGGGCAGCGCGATCTGGCTGAGACCGCCGCCCTCGATGGCAAGCGGCGCGACATAGGCAAAGACGGTGAAGGCGCCGATCAGCGCCAGCACTGTCGTCAACAGGATCGGCATCACGCCGGGACGCAGCGCTGCCGCCAGCCTGCGCTTCAAGGGCAACCTGGTGCCAACGATGCCCCGCGGCAGCCGGTACCACAGGATCGCGCCCGCAAGCGCGCCAAGGCCGGCGATGGCAAAAAAGGTGCCGCGCCAGCCGGCAACGGTGGCAACGAGCGCGCCCAGCGGCGCACCCAGGGCAACGGCCACCGTAGTGCCGCCAACGACGACGGCGATTGCACGCGCCCGGTGATGGTCATCGACCAGCGCCACCGCGGTGCCTTGCGCGGTTGCGGCGAACAGGCCCGACGACAGCGCCATGACGATGCGCGCGATCAGCAGCAGTTCGAAGGAGGAACTCAAGGCAGCGGCGATGTTGCCGAGCACGAAGAACACCAGCGTCCACAGGATGACGCGGCGCCGGTCCCATTCGCCTGTCAGCGTCGCCAGGATCGGCGTGCCGATCGCATAGGCGAGCGCAAAGGCGGTGATCAGCGTGCCGGCCAGCGGAATGGAGATGCCGGCATCCGCCGCGATGTCGGGCAGAAGGCTGGAGATGACGAAGCCTTCGGTCGAGATCGTAAACGATCCGAGCGCTAGCCAGAAAAGGCGCTTGTCCATGGCGGGATGTCCTTAGTTCAAAAGTTATTGAACAATTGGACATAATAGGGCATCATGTCAATGAAGCCAGGGAAAAATAGCTGAACCTTCCTGACAGCCCTGTGTCAGCACAGGTCGGCGCGAGACGGAGAAAGGCCGCGTGCGGGCCAACAATGATGGATGCGTTGAAATCGGACCCGACTGTGCTTAGTTTCGAGCCATGACCTTGCCACACCCCAATACGGACCAGATCAGCCTGCCGATCGTGCTTGGCGTGCTCGGCGATCCGACCCGGCTCGCCATCGTGCGCTATCTCGCCAGCAAGCAAGGCGTGCCGCTGAACTGCAGCCAGTTCCTGGATTTCGGCTCGAAGACCAATCTGAGCTACCACCTCGCCAAACTGCGCGAGGCCGGCGTCACCCGTGCCGAGGTGGTCGGCACCAACCGCATGATCACACTGCGCCGCGCCGATCTCGACGCCCGCTTCCCCGGCCTGCTCGACAGCGTCATCGCCGCCGCCGGCGACGATCCGGCAGTGCCGGCGGTCGGCGGCCACGACATCGAAATCCACGCCTGAACGCCGAAGAATTTGGGTTCCTCGCCTTACGGACGTGGGAAAAGGAAAAGCGGCGTCACACAGGAGCCTCCCGAAAATGCGCATCGCCGTCCTCGCCGATATCCACGGCAATGTGCTGGCGCTCGACGCCGTGCTTGACGATCTGAAGCGGCGCGGCGGCGCCGACCTGACCGTCAACCTGGGTGACAGCGTTTCCGGCCCGCTCTGGCCGCGCGAGACGTTTGCGCGGTTGGAGGCGCTGAACCTGCCGACAGTGCGCGGCAACCACGACCGCCGTGTCGCCGCCGACCCCGCTGATGACACCATGTGGCCCTCCGACGCCTATGCGCAGGAGCGGCTGACCGAGACGCAGCGCCAGATGCTTTTCGTCCAGCCGCTGACGCTGGAGATCGCACCCGGAATCATCGCTTTCCACGCCCGTCCCGACCATGACGAGAAATATCTCGCCGATACCATCGTCAATGGCCAGCTGGTGCGTGCGCCGCTGACGGCGATCCGGCGGCGGCTGAAGGCGCTCGACCCGGCTTGCCGCATCGCGCTGTGCGGCCACAGCCACCGCGCGGAACTGATCCGCGTCCCCGATGGTCCCGTCATTTTCAACCCGGGCAGCATCGGCTGCCCCGCCTATGACGATTCCACACCGCCGGCGCATGTCTCCGAGCAGGGCTCGCCGCATGCGCGCTACGGAATCGTCACCTTGGGCAGCAACGGCCAGTCCGACCGCTTCGAGGCCATCGCCGTCGACTACGACCACGAGGCGGCCGCCAGGCAAGCCGAACAGGCGGGCCGGCCGGAATGGGCTCACGCGCTCAGAACAGGGTTCATGCCCCTGCCCGGCTGAACGCTCTTGCGCGTTCACGCCCGTCCAGCTGAGCTGCCTCACGGCCTGGCGGTCCGGGTTGAGACCGGCGAAACGGCGAGCCGAATTTTCGGGCTTACATGGCGCCGCGTCGTCCCTTATAAAACCGGCCGGGCTGCGGCGGGCTCGATCCGCCGCGGCATGGCCAAACGATGAGGCGCACAGTTACGCTCCGAACAACCCTGCATGCGCTGATTGCTGCTCCGCTGTTGATGACGGCATGGCCGGTGATTGCCCCCGCTATGGCTGAAGAGATGGCCCAACAGGCGCCGGACCTCGTCATCTCCGTCGTCACCGGCCTGGCGCCGGACGACCTTCTCAAGGTCCGCACCACCGCATCGCCGGTCGCCACGGTCGAGGCGCGGCTGAGCAGCGGCGACATGGTCACCAATCTCGGCTGCAACGACATCAACGGCTACAAATGGTGCAAGATCGAGAGCACGGGCAAGGAGAAGCTGCGCGGCTGGGCGCCGGCGCGCTATCTCATTCCCCTCAATCCGGCCCCCTATGTCGAAGGCGAGACAAGACCGGCCGATGCGCCGGTGGTTGCCTCCACCGGCAGCGCCAATGAGGCCGGGCAGGCCTCGGCGCCGGATCAATCGCAGGCCACCAATAGCGCGCCGGTCGCACCGCCCGACCTGACAGCGCGGCTTGGCGGCGCCGGTCCGGCAGCCGAAAGCACGCCGAAATCGGCCGCGGAAATCGGCCGCGCCGCGATGCAGGATGCGTATGTACTGGCACTGGCGGCGCCTGACGTCCCGCTTGATTCCGCTCCGACGATGGCTTCTGGCCCCGAGATTCCCTGCGCCCGCTATGTCGGCCAGCCAATGGAGCGCTGCAAGGTCAGCGTGATGCACACCGCCGACAAGGTGAACATCACTGTGACCTGGCCCGATGGCGGCACGCGCATCATCTCCTTCCGTGCCGGCCAGCCGGCCGGTTCCAACGCGGACGGCAATTTCCGCTTCACTCGGGAGGGCAGCCTCAACATGATACGCATCGGCGAGGCCGAGCGGTTTGAGATTACGGATCAGCTGGCGCTGGGGAATTAAAATTTAGGGGAGTAAGGGAGTAGGGGAATAAGGGAGTATGTTTGGAATTCCCTCGAACGCACCCTATTCCCCTATTCCCCTATTCCCCTATTCCCCTATTCCCCTATTCCCCTATTCCCCTACTCCCCTACCTCGCATTTTCGGGGTTACATCAGTCAGAACTCTTCCCTATAAGGCCCTCCTAGCCTGATACCAGAATCGCGAGCACAACCGGCCGGGTCTTCCCGTCCCGGTTTTTTGTGCAAGCCGCCCGCCGAACGGACCTTTGACATGCCAAGACGCACTGACATCAAGTCGATCCTGATCATCGGGGCCGGCCCCATCGTCATCGGCCAGGCCTGCGAGTTCGACTATTCCGGCACCCAGGCCTGCAAGGCGCTGAAGGAGGAAGGCTTCCGCGTCATCCTGGTCAATTCCAACCCGGCCACCATCATGACCGATCCGGAACTGGCCGACGCCACCTATATCGAGCCGATCACGCCTGAAGTGGTCGCCAAGATCATCGCCAAGGAGCGGCCCGACGCGCTGCTGCCGACCATGGGCGGCCAGACCGCGCTCAACACCGCTCTGTCGCTGCGCCGCATGGGTGTGCTCGAGCGTTACAATGTCGAGATGATCGGCGCCGACGCCACGGCCATCGACAAGGCCGAGGACCGCGCGCTGTTTCGCGAGGCGATGAAGAAGATCGGGCTGGAAACGCCGAAGTCGATGCTGGCCAACGCCACCGACGTCAAGAACACCGACCGCAAGACGCATGAGGCCGAGCGCGCCGCCGTCAAGGCCGAGGCCCCGGCCGATCTCGACGCCGCGCTCGACGCGCTGGAAACCCGCTGGAACCTCGGCGAAGGCGACCGTAAGCAGCGCTACATCAGCCATGGCATGGCGATCGCCGCCCAGGCGCTCGACCATGTCGGCCTGCCCGCCATCATCCGCCCGTCCTTCACCATGGGCGGCACCGGCGGCGGCATCGCCTACAACCGCGCCGAATTCTACGAGATCGTCCAGTCCGGCCTCGACGCCTCGCCGACCACCGAAGTGCTGATCGAGGAGAGCGTGCTCGGCTGGAAGGAGTATGAGATGGAGGTCGTCCGCGACAAGGCGGACAATTGCATCATCGTCTGCTCGATCGAGAACATCGATCCGATGGGCGTGCATACGGGCGACTCGATCACCGTCGCTCCGGCCCTGACCTTGACCGACAAAGAATACCAGATGATGCGCAACGCCTCGATCGCGGTGCTGCGCGAGATCGGCGTCGAGACCGGCGGCTCCAACGTCCAGTTCGCCGTCAACCCGGCCGACGGCCGCCTGGTCGTCATCGAGATGAACCCGCGCGTCTCGCGCTCGTCGGCTCTGGCCTCGAAAGCGACCGGTTTCCCGATCGCCAAGATCGCGGCAAAGCTCGCCGTCGGCTACACGCTGGACGAGCTGGAGAACGACATCACCGGCGGCGCCACGCCGGCCTCGTTCGAGCCATCGATCGATTACGTCGTCACCAAGATCCCGCGTTTCGCCTTCGAGAAATTCCCCGGCGCCGAGCCCGTGCTGACCACCGCCATGAAGTCGGTCGGCGAAGTCATGGCCATCGGCCGCACTTTTCAGGAATCGCTGCAGAAGGCCCTGCGTGGCCTCGAAACCGGCCTGACCGGCCTCGACGAGATCGAGATCCCCGGCCTCGGCTACGGGGCCGCCAACCATGTCGACGACCGCAACGCCATCCGCGCCGCACTCGGCACGCCGACGCCCGACCGGCTGCGCATGGTGGCGCAGGCGATCCGCATGGGCACCTCGCTGGAAGACGTGCACGCAATGTGCAAGATCGACCCGTGGTTCCTCGAGCAGATCGCCGGCATCGTCGCCATGGAAGCACGCATCCGCGAGCACGGCATCCCGCAGGACGCCGTCAACCTGCGCATGCTGAAGGCGATGGGCTTCTCCGATGCGCGCCTCGCGTCACTGACGAAGACAGACGTGGAAGTGATTGCGAAGATTCGCGAAAAGCTCGACGTTCATCCGGTCTACAAGCGCATCGACACCTGCGCCGCCGAGTTCGCCTCGCCCACCGCCTACATGTACTCGACCTATGAGGTGCCGTTCGCAGGCAGCCTCGCCAACGAGGCGCAGGTGTCGTCGCGCAAGAAGGTCGTCATCCTCGGTGGCGGTCCGAACCGCATCGGCCAGGGCATCGAGTTCGACTATTGCTGCTGCCACGCCGCCTTCGCGCTGCGCGACGCCGGCTACGAAGCGATCATGATCAACTGCAATCCGGAGACGGTCTCCACCGACTACGACACGTCGGACCGGCTCTATTTCGAGCCGCTGACAGCGGAAGACGTGCTGGAGATCCTGCGCGCCGAGCAGGCCTCGGGCGAACTGGTCGGCGTCATCGTCCAGTTCGGCGGCCAGACGCCGCTGAAGCTCGCCGATGCGCTGGAGAAGGCCGGCATCCCGATCCTCGGCACCTCGCCCGACATGATCGATCTGGCCGAAGACCGCGACCGCTTCCAGAAGCTGCTGCACAAGCTCGGCCTCAGCCAGCCGAAGAACGGCATCGCCTATTCGGTCGAGCAGGCCCGCCTGGTTGCCGGCGAGCTCGGCTTCCCGCTGGTGGTGCGCCCGTCCTATGTGCTCGGCGGCCGCGCCATGCAGATCATCCATGACGAGGGCATGCTGCAGACCTATCTGCTCGACACCGTGCCTGGCCTAGTGCCGGAGGACATCAAGCAGAAGTACCCCAACGACAAGACCGGGCAGATCAACACGCTGCTGGGCAAGAACCCGCTGCTGTTCGACACCTATCTCAGTGGCGCCATCGAGGTCGATGTCGACTGCCTCTGCGACGGCAAGTCGACCTTCGTCTCCGGCATATTGGAGCACATCGAGGAGGCCGGCATCCATTCGGGCGACAGCGCCTGCTCGCTGCCGGTGCACTCGCTGCCTTCGGAACTGGTCGACGAGTTGGAGCGGCAGACGGCGGCGCTCGCCCGCGCGCTCAATGTCGGCGGCCTGATGAACGTGCAGTATGCGATCAAGGACGGCACGGTCTATGTGCTGGAGGTCAATCCGCGGGCGTCACGCACCGTGCCCTTCGTCGCCAAGACCATCGGCCGGCCGATCGCGAAAATTGCTGCCCGCATCATGGCCGGCGAAAAGCTGGAAGACGCTTTCGCCCATTACGGCGCCATGCCCGACCCCAGAAACCCCGGCCACATCGCGGTCAAGGAAGCCGTCTTCCCCTTCGCGCGCTTCCCCGGCGTCGACATATTGCTCGGGCCGGAAATGCGCTCGACCGGCGAGGTCATGGGCCTCGACCGCGACTTCGCGCTCGCCTTCGCCAAGAGCCAGCTGGGCGCAGGTGTTGATCTCCCCCGCTCCGGCACCCTGTTCGTCTCGGTGCGGGACGAGGACAAGAAAGGCATCCTGCCGGCGGTCAAGCGCCTCGCCGGCCTCGGCTTCAAGGTGCTGGCGACCTCCGGCACCGCCCGCTTCCTCGCCGAAAACGGCGTCGACGCCCAAAAAATCAACAAGGTGCTGGAAGGCCGCCCCCACATCGAAGACGCCATCCGCAACCGCCAGGTGCAGATCGTCTTCAACACGACGGACGGCCAGAAGGCGGTGTCGGACTCGAAGTCGCTGCGGCGCGCGACGCTGATGCAGAAGGTGCCGTATTATACGACGCTATCGGGAGCGGCCGCGGTGGCGGAAGCGATTGCGGCGCTGAAGGCGGGGAGCCTGGAGGTCAGGCCGCTTCAGGAGTATTTTGGCTGAACGATGTTCGCCGCAATTGGCCCTTACCATAGTTTATATCGATTGATCTCGATCTTCCTCCAAAAATTTCTCATAAACGCCAGTCCCAAATCCTGGCTTGCCTTCCTTCGACTCAAGGCTTTTCGACAGCAGAGCGCAGACGTGCTGGAGACAAATTATTGGAATTCTTGAGGTGTCATTTTCATCTCGCCAAATGTGTGTTCCACCATAGATTGGTCGAACGTCCTCCTTGTCGGCATAGCAATATTCGATAGACCCTCTGTTAACTCCAAGTGTCGGAAGTGTCCACACGACCGCCACGTCAATTTCCCTCGGGTTCTTCTTCTTACTCTCGAAATCGTCAATTAACGCAGAAAAGGCATATTTAAATTCAAGAACCTTACCAAGGCCATCAACAGTATTCTCAGCATCTCTGCGCGAAAGCGGATCGCTATACGAATCAGTGCTCTCACTGTGATTAATGTCAAGTAAGCCGTCATACCGCGCCGAGCCGGACAAAGCTCTAACTCGGTAGCCTTTCAGAAACTGCTTCGCTATCATCGCCCCAAACAAATATATGACATCGTTTTCACTATCGGGGTCTACTTCCAGTGGAGACGGTGATTCTGCAAGCTTGAATAAATGCCGGACAATCGATTGCTTAGACCGATTTTCCACACTCAGGAGCCAGTTCGATAGATCAGTGGCAATGTCTGGGCGATCCTTAATCCGCATGGCCCACCGAAATTCGCCCACGACCGTCATCATGCGAACTCCAATCTTCCTAACTACTTCGGTCACAGCCTCATTGGCCGGTATCTTTCTCCCAACGTCCAGTTCCAGCCTAGAAAAACCCATAACGCAATGAGCTTGGCGTCCAAGCCCTTGATTGGACGTCAAGTCGAAATCCAAGAAGCGCCCCTGAGGAACTCCGTCTACAGAAAGTTTGATGCCATACCTGATGGGCGCGGCTCGACATCCACTCCTGATATTTATTTCTTTAAGTATATCTGTAGAGTACGCAAAAAATATTTCAACAAAATCCAGATGCTCTTCAATGAACGCATCTTCCTCAGGCGTAAAATCAATCTTTGGATCAAGGCCCAATATCTGATCTTTTGTAAATAACTCACGTACCGCCTGGTATTTTCGATTGTGCTTCGTCTTAGAGTGGTCCGGTGTATTTTCAATATCTCTTACTGAATGCGCCACTTTCAAAACTTTGTGCGGGAAAGGGTACCCTAACTTTCTCTCTTGCGGACTCCAATCTCCCGTACGCCAAGTTGCAGAATGCACATCCCCATCCCCTTTATCCAGTACAAACTCAACCTCTACGTCTATTCCATTGAGAACCTGGGTTCGCCCCAGTGATGTACGGCAGCAGAGAAAAAATGCCCAATGCTCAATTTCAAGATTCGCGTCATCTTCCTTCCGAACCACGTATGTTAAACTGGAAGGCTTCCACGCCGGATCGAAATAGTAAACAACTGCTGTCCCGTGCCTGTCTGAATTGCGGTCAATAACTGCCTGAGGGGCGTCAAAATCTCCTGTTACGATCGGCAAAGGGGACGTGTCATTTAGTACCCACTGAAGTGATCCGATAATACCTGCTGCGCTTACCGTGCCCGTTGGATCAACTGTACGAAAGCTTATGCGGTTGGAAGCCGCGAAGAAAAACGACGCCCCCACTCCTTTGTAACCGACGGTCTTTCCCATTTTCTTCAAAGACGAGAAGCCGGGCGCCGTGAATTTCGCCGCAGTCTCAGGACTCATCCCAATACCATTGTCTTGGACTGCGAAATAATGAGATTCGTTGTTTCTTCTACCCAAAAATATTGTTATCTTTGGCGATTCATCCTTGTAAATTCCAATTTCGCTAGCGGTTCTAATCGCGTCTAAAGCATTTTGAATTATTTCGGTAAAAACATCAGCCTCATCCGCGTATGAAGTCAGCAGATTTCTAAGATCTCTTTTCTTAACAAGCCTATTCTCGTCTGGGCTCATCTGAGAGTTTAGCCCAAAAACATCAAGATTCACTAGTCGACCCCCCATCTGCGATGTATCTGGCAATTTAGTGCATTGACCATAGCGATTGCATCACGCAATCGCAATGTCGATTGGCCGCTCGCCTCATCACTCCAAGTTTATTATTTTGAGATCTGATCCGCTTCCCACTACTGCCCGGATAGGGCCCGATACTCGCGCAAAGAACGACCTATCGAACCCAGGCACATCCAGTCGACGTCAGAGCAAGAAATGATATCGACGGGCTGCGCATGGCCACTTCAAGGGAGAGCCATAGCAAAGACCGCGCAGTGGTCTAGCTTAGTAGCGTTCATCGCCGTCCTCGATCGGCATCAGTTCGACGGGGCACGAGACTCAAGCCACCGCCACACACTCAATCTCGATGTCAAACTCCATCGGCCACGACGCCACCGGCACAAAACTCCGCGCCGGCGGGTTGGTCGAAAAGTACCTGGCATAGACGCGGTTGATGGCGTTGTAGAAGCCGGAATTGACGGCGTAGATGCGCACCATCACCACATTGTCCAGCGAGGTGCCGGCCGCTTCCAGGCAATGTTTCAGCGCCTTCAGCGACGCCTCGGTCTGCGCCTCGATATCGCCGCGCACCATCTCGCCGGTCACCATGTCCACCGGCGGCGTCGCCGAGATGAACACGAAGCCGTTGGCCCTCACCGCAGTCGAACACGGCAGGCCGAGCGCCCGCACCTTCGCCGACATGACCGGCACTTCGATGATTTCTTTCTTCATGGTGGTTCTCCCTGAGTATGCAGCAGGCTGCCGCGTTAGCGCTAATGAAGAGCCCCCTAACCTTCCCAAGGGCAGGGCTATCGCATGTGGATTCTTGCGAAGAAGGACCCCCACCCTAACCCTCCCCACAAGGGGGAGGGAACGCTGCCGCGTGCCTTTAAATTCTTCTTCGGCGCCGAAAGACAGACGATTTGCCTAGGTCAGCGCCAACGGAAGTCTCCCTCCCCCTTGTGGGGAGGGGTTAGGGGTGGGGGTCCTCTTCGCAAAAAAACTGTAGGTGACAACCCAGGTGCTTCAGGGAGCTTATCCCTGCACTGGCGGAACGCCAGTGCAGGCGCTCGCTCTAATCAGAGAAAACCGATGAACCGTCCGGCGAAAAACACGGAAATCCACAGCAGAATCGAGAGCACGGCCAGGACGGTCCCACCTGCCGGCTCGTCGCTATCTGTTGCGCGGGAGAAGCGCATGAAGGCGAGGAAGTTGACGCCGGCAACAAGGATGAGTGTCATCTTGGCGAGGAAAATCGGCATTGCCGCATAGGTGCTCGCCTTGACCGAAAACAGCAGCGAGCCTGTGACAAGCGCACCCACGAATGCCGCCAAAGCGGTGCGGCGCAGCAGCGCGACGAACGCCGCTTGCGGCAGCGAGCGGAAAGCGCCGCAGATCCTGAGGTCCATGAGAACGACGCTGGTCAGCAGCGCGCCGATCGACATGATGTGGAGCGCATTGACCACGGGGTAGGCGACGAAGGACGCCTTCAGCCACCGCGCCAAAGCGAGTTGCTCGATGCCGGCGAGAAGCTCCGTCATCTAGGCCGGCGGCACGCGGTCGGGATAGACATCATAGGTCTTCCCGTTGACGATGAGGCGCACCGCCTTCATGCGCTTTTCGGTCGCCTCGAGCGAGCGGTTGCCGATCGCGGTCACCTCGTCGCCGACCTTGGCCACCTCCTCCGTGAAGCCGGCGGCGATCGTGCGGGACGGCGGCGCCATCTCCACCCGCCAGGCCTCGCCCTCGGCGTCGACATCCAGCGTGGCGTGCGGATTGCCGATATAGATGGCCGTGATCTTGCCCCTGAGTTCGAAAAACCCGTCCTGCGTCCACGACCAGCCATGATGGGCATAGGCCGCGGTGCCGGCTGCAAGGATCACGGCCGCCGTCAGCAAGACGCCGCGAATTCCGTTGAACTGCATCGCTCGTCTCCTCGGTTCATCCAGAGGCATTCGAGAGTAGGACACAGCACGGCGACGTCAAATCACATCGGGCGAAGACCACTGCCGCCAGGCGCCCGCTCAATCACCGGCGACCTTGCCTTGCTAATGACATCCATGCGCGCCACTCTCGCCTCTCCTGCCGTTCTTCCCCCAGGCTGAAGACCGGACTCACATCTAAACGAGGCAAACCATGAGCAGCATGAGAGACCGTCAGGAAGGCTTCGAAAAGAAGTTCGCGATGGACGAGGAAACGAAGTTTAGGGCCATGGCGCGCCGCAACAAGCTGCTCGGCCTGTGGGCCGCCGAAAAGCTCGGCAAATCCGGTGCGGATGCCGACGGCTATGCGAAGGAGGTCGTGCACGCGGACTTCGAAGAGGCCGGCGACAACGATGTGTTCCGCAAGGTCCGCGCTGATTTCGACGCGGCAGGCATCGCCCAGTCGGATGCCCAGATACGCACCGCCATGGAAGACCTGCTGGTGACCGCGGTCGAGCAGATCAAGTCGACCTGAGCAGCGCTCAGCCTTGATCGGTATAGGGCGTGCCGTCCTTGAGGCACAGGGCCACATTGTGGTGTTGGTTTGCCAAGCGGGCTGGCTTCCATGGTAGCGCTCTACGGCGCCCCCTCTGTCCTGCCGGACATCTCCCCCTCAAGGGGGATTGGCAGCTTTGGCGCCGGCCTTCATCTTGCAACGTTGAAAATTGGCGAAAACAGTGACGACGGCCAATCTCCCCACCTGTGGGGGTTGAGGAGTGGTCCGCGAAGCGGATGGAAAGCCAATTGCTTGGCTTTCCAAATAACGAACGTCCGGCAGGACAGAGGGGGGCGCCGTAGAGCGCCGACCTGAACCGCCCTCACCCCTGATGCGCGGCCGCCAGTTCCTTCACGTGCTTTTCGTGCATCTGCAGCGTCGGCAGCGTCTTCTTGGCGAATTCCTTCATCGCCGGGTCGTCGCCTGACTTTGCATAGCCGCTGAACAGCGCGACGGCTTCCTTGTGGGCGTTGGTCTGCATTTCGATGTATTTCGCCTGGAACTGATCGCCGCTGGCGCTCTTCAACTCATCGAGCATCTTCTGCTCCTTGGGCTGCAGGGCCGGACCGGACGGCGCTGTGGCCGAGGTTGTCTGGCCCTGGGCAAGCGCCGCCTTGAATTCCTCGCCGGCCTTGGTGTGATCGGAGATCATCTGTTTGGCGAACGCCTTGACGTCGGCGTCGGTCGCCTTCTGCTCGGCGAGCTTGCTGGACTCGATCTCGAACTCATTGGCGCTCGGCACCGTCTTGATGAAGGTCGAAGTGTCGACCTTCGTCGTCGTGGCGAGCGGCGTGGTCGTGGCGGTCGTGTTCGACTGGGCAAAGGCCGGCGCGCCGGCAAGCAATGCTGCTGCGGTCAGAATGGTAAGCGTTTTCATGGCATGTCTCCGGTTGAAATTGTCCCTCGGACAATCCAACGTCGCTTGGGCACTCCGGTTGCAGCTCATGAGGAAGAAGCCTGCGCACGTCGCCTCAATCGCCCCACCGATCCGTGCCTGACTCGAACGCTCGCCGATGCCCTCGTTCGAGCCAGCCATGGGACTCATGTTCCGAAAACTAAAACGCGGCGGCTGACCAGAGCTGCCTTTCAGTGGCAACACGCCCCGCCATATTGCAACTGCTCGTTCCAGTTCGGGCGGCCTTCAGGCGTGAAATCCATCAGGTTCCACAGCGTTTCGCAGGTACCAAGGCCGCGTGGGTCCTGGCCCGGCTCCGTCGGTGCGAAATCCAGTTCCGAGCTCCAGAAATGGCGTATGCCGTCGCCGTCGCGGTGGAACACCGACAGCAGCGGGATCTGTGAGCCGTCGGCCGCCTCCGCATTGTAGTCGCGCTTGAAGCTGTTGGAAGCCGAAGACACCAGCCGCATGTTGCGCCAGCCCCGGTCGCGGCCGAGCGTGACCAGGTTTTCGAGCGCGGTCTTGCCCACCACCGCGAAATTGAAGCCGGCGGCCTGGAGATGCCCGACGGCGCCGTCGAACTGATCGAGCAATGCCGTGCAGGAAGGGCATGGCTGGTCCTGCCGGGCGAGCCTGGCCGTGCCGCCGCTGGTCGCCACATCGCGCTTCTCCTGCGGGTGGCGCGGGAACATCATGTTGTAAAGGATCAAGCTGTCCTTGCCCGGCGCGAACAGCTCCGAAAGCTTAATCTTGGCCGGCCTTCGATCGGTATCCAGCCCGTCGAACTCATAGTCCTGACGGATCAGCCCGCCCGGCGGCAGCGCGCGCCGGGCCTCGGCGACCTCTTCCATGACGCGGCGCAGCTCGATTTCCTTGCGCAGCAGTTTTTCGCGCGCGGTGCGGTATTTCGCGGATTCGTTAGGAAAGGTGATCATGATCGGCTCCTTCAAGTCGCGGCGCCGGCGTCCCGGCGCGGTTGCTCTGCGACCCAAGGACGTTTGGCGGCGATCGGTCCCGACATTCATTGCGCCTGGCGAGATGTCGTAATACCTGTTCGGGCAGCGTGATCCGGGGGACAAGATGCACGACGACGAGATCGATCTGCGCTGCCCGCAAGTGGTGGCCGACAATGCCGCCAAGGGCCTCAGGCTACGCGGCGAATTCGGCCGCGGCGGCACCGAGATCGGCGTGGCCCGCGCCACCGAGCTGAAGAACCGGGAAAAGCTCGCGCCCTCCACCATTCGCCGCATGGTCAGCTATTTCGCCCGCCACGAGATCGACAAGCGCGGCAGGAACTACGGCAATGAGCAAAACCCTTCGGCCGGCTACATTGCCTGGCTGCTGTGGGGCGGCGACGAAGGCCGCGCCTGGGCGCTGGAGCTCAAGAAGAAGATCGGCAACGCACCGGACATCTGAGCGTTTCGCCCCCTCACCCCTTGACCCCGCCGGCGGTGAGGCCGGAAACGATCTCGCGCTGGAAGATCAGCACCAGCACCACCAGCGGCACCGTGACGATCACCGAGGCCGCCATGATGTTGCCCCAAGGGATCTCGAACTGCGAGTTGCCGGAGAGCAGCGCGATCGCTACCGGCACGGTCCGCTGTGCGTTGTTGGAGGTGAAGGTCAGGGCAAACAGGAACTCGTTCCACGCGCCGATGAAAGCCAGCAGGCCGGTGGTCGCCAGCGCCGGCCACATCAGCGGCAGGAAGACCCGCGTGATGATGATCCACGGCGTCGCGCCGTCTAGGATCGCCGCCTCCTCGACCTCGACCGGCAGGTCGCGGACGAAGGTGGTGAGCACCCAGACGGTGAACGGCAAGGTGAAGATCATGTAGGAGAAGATCAGCGCGAACAGCGAATTGTAGAGGCCGAACAGGCGGACCAGTTCGAACAGCCCGGCCAGCAGCGCCACCTGCGGGAACATCGACACCGACAGGATGATGAACAGCAGGGCCGAGCGACCGCGAAAGCGAATGCGCGCCAGCGCATAGGCTGATGTGACGCCGAGCAACAGCGACAACGCGACGACTGCGCCGGAGACGAAGAGCGAGTTCGCGAGGTTGCGCACGAAGCTGCCCTCGGTCAGCACATTCCGGTAATTGGCAAGACGGATCGTCGTCGGCCACAGATCGGCTCGGAACAGGTCGGTCCCCGATTTCAGGCTGGTGACGATGGCGTAGTAGAACGGGAACACGGCGACGAAGACGATGACCGCGACCAGCAGGTAAAAGGCCGTGCGCTTCAGGATCCACATGTCAGCGGCCTCCGTCCAGGCTTATCCGGCCGATCCGGATGGTGACGATGGTGAGCAAAGCGAGGATCAGGAAGAGCAAGGTCGAGGCGGCGGAGCCATAGGCGAACTTGTCGAACTCGAACAGGTTCTCGCGGGCGAACACCGACATCGACTTGGTGTGCACATTGTTGGGCGTCAGCACATAGATCAGGTCGAAGATGCGCAGTGCATCGAGCGCGCGGAAGATCACGGCCACCATCAGCGCGGGGCGGATGAGCGGCAAGGTCACCCGCCAGAAGATCTGCCAGGGGTTGGCGCCGTCGAGCCTGGCGACCTCGATGATCTCCCTCGGCAGCATCTGCAGCGCGGCCAGGATGAGCAGCGTCATGAATGGTGTCGCCTTCCAGATATCGACGATGAGGACCGCCGCCATCGCCGTGTCGGCGTTGGCCGTCCAGGCGATCTTGGCGCTGATCAGGCCGAGGTTGAGCAACACGACATTGATGATGCCGAACTGGTCGTTGAGCATCCATTGCCACATCTTCGCCGAGACGATCGTCGGGATCGCCCAGGGGATCAGGATCGCTGCCCTGACGATGCCGCGGCCGGCGAATTCCGCGTTGAGAACCAGGGCAACGATGGTGCCGAGGATGGTCTCGCAGGTCACCGAAATCACTGTGAAACGAACCGTGTTCCAGACGGCACGCCACCAGACCGGATCGACGAGCAACCCGTCATAGAGGGTCCTGCCGCTCGGCATGCTGAACACCGAGAAATAATTGGCGAAGCCGACCCATTGGCGCGCATCGAGATCGGCCAGCGAGGCATCGGTGAAGCTGAAATAGACCGTGCGGGCAAGCGGCCAGCCGGCCGCCGCGGCGAGCACCAGCAGCATTGGCGCCAGGAAAAGCCACGCCGAGCGAACGCGCTGCGCCGTCAACTGCGAGTGCGCGGCCCTGGCTGTTTCCGGTTCCGTCCCTGTCATCTCGCTCCGCTCGTTGCGGTCCCGCCGGGTGGCTGTCCCAGTATCGTCACCAGCCTCGGCCCTTCAACTTGGTCAGCATCGCTTCGAGATCGGCCAGATTGTCGGCGGCAGTGCCGTCGCCCGAGAGCGTGTTGTGCACGGCGTTCCAGAACTGGCTCGACGCCTCGTTGTATTTGATCCTGGTCGCGGCCGAGGGGCGCGGCACCGCATCGAGAAAGATCTGCTTCCAGCGCGGAACGATCGGCTGTTGCCTGGCGATGTCGGCATCGTCATACAGCGCCTGGATGGTCGGCAGGTTGGACGTCTTCAGCGTGCGGTATTTCTGCATCGCGGGCGAGGCGATGAACTTGATCAGCTCGATCGCGGCATCCGGATGCTTCGAATATTTGGAGACGGCGAGATTCCAGCCGCCCAGGGCCCCGACCGGTCGGGCGCCCTCGCCCGTGCCGGCCGGCAGCGGCGCCACGTCGAATTTGCCCTTGATCGGCGAGCCCTCGCCGTTGCCGAGCGCGTAGGCATAGGGCCAGTTGCGCATGAACACCGCATTGCCTGTCTGCCAGACACCGCGCGATTCCTCTTCCTGGTAGGCGAGCACGCCGGGTGGCGCGATGGTCCCGACCCAGCCCTTGACCATGTCGAGCACCGCCGCCGCTTGGCTGTTGTTGACGGAGATGGTGCCGTCCGGCTCGATGATCTGGCCGCCGCCATTCGACATCACCCATTCGAGCGCGTCGCAGGTCAGCCCCTCATAGGCATTGCCCTGAAAGACGAAGCCCCAGATATCCCGATTGCCAGCCGCACGCTCCTTGTCCATGACCAGCTTGGCGGTGTCGGCCAGTTCCTTCCAGGTGGCCGGCACCTTGGCGCCATATTTGTCGAGGAGATCCTTGCGGTAGTAGAGCGCCGGCGCATCGGTAAAGATCGGCAAGGCGACGAGCTTGCCGTCGACGGTCTGCGACTGGATGATCGACGGGAAATGCTCAGCCACGATATCCTTGGTCGCTGCGGTCAAATCCACGAGCTGGCTGGCGAGTTGCGGCGCCCAGATCACATCCGTCTGGTAGACGTCGATGTCGCTGTTTCCGGCGGCAAGCCAAAGCCGGTACTGGCCGAACTGGTCGGTCCCGGACGCCGGCATGACGACGATGCCGACCTTGTTGCCGCTGTCTTTCTCGTAACGGTCGAGGATCTCGCGCAGCACCTTGATGCCATCGCCGGTATCGCCCGACACGATCGACAGATCGACGGCCCATGCTGGCGTGCCAGCGAGCATGGCAGCGACGCCGACCGCAAGGAATGCGTGAGAAAACGTCATGGTGGTGGATGTCCCTCCGCAGCCGGTGACGGAAAATCCTCCCACGCGCCGGCAGCTTGTCAGGCCCTCACCTCCCATTAAATGCGAAGCGGCGCTTTTGGGTTCCCAAATCATGCCGTTCCTGCGTGGGCGACATGCATCAGGGTGTGTTGAGATTCAGGTCAGGCAACTATGGGTGCTTCGGCCGGCGAAGGCCGGAAGCGCAGGGAACCGTCGCTTGCAGGCCGGCATCACCTGAATATCCGCACACCCTAGCCTTCCCAGGCGACAGGCATCATCCCCAGCCGCTCATAGAGCCGGACCGCGGCGGGATTCTCGACCGTGTTGGTCTTGAGGTCGACATGATCGGCGCCGCGTTCGCGAAAAACGGCGAAGGCGTGCCACATCAGCGCTTCGGCAACACCCCTGCCGCGCGCCTCGGGATGAACGGCGAGGTCCTTGACGAAGCCGCGGGTCCAGCACAACGCCGCCGCCGCCAGCCGGCCCTTGGCGTCGATGACGAGGAAGCACAGCGCCGGGTCGAATTCGGGATCGTCCGCGATACGCGGCCACCACTCGTCGAACGGACCATCGGCGTCGTCATCGAACACTTCAGTCAAAAGCGCATGCAGGGCGGGCGCGTCACCGGGCTCGAAGCTGCGCATGACAAAACCCTCCGGCCAGTGCGGCGGAACCAGCGTCTCGTCGAGGATTTTGCACAGCCGGATGTCATTCAGAGCCGGCGGGCGCGGTTCAGGCATTGCGCTCAGGCGTCGGGCTGCAGGCGGCGGCGCTGGCGGTCGCGGCCAAGGCCGGTCGCCTCGAGCAGGCCCTTGCGCTTGGCGTCGTAATAATAGCCGGTTTGATAGAGCCAGTCGGCCTTCTTGGCGTTGCCGCCGGCCACCAGCCAGGCGCCGCGCAGATATTTCACCGCGTATTTCAGATTGGTATCGGCGTCGAACAGGCCCTTGGCCGGCCCGTCATAGCCCATGCCGCGCGCCGTCGCGTGTTTGATCTGCATCAGTCCCCAATGGCCGTTGTTGTAGGCTTTTGGGTTGAAGGTGCTCTCGCGGTTGACGACATGGCGCACCAGATCCACCGGCACCTGATAGATCGCCGCATATTTCTCGATCAGCCGCTCGACATCGCCACGCACGCCCGTCGCGTGTTCTTCTTGCACGGGCCCTGCCGGGAACTGGACCAGGGCCGCCGGGTTCTGCGGCACGACATAGGCGACCTGCTGGACGCCCGGCATGCGATCGCCCTTGGCGGTTGCCGGTATGACGAGCCCCGCGGTCGTATAGGTCTCGGCCGCCTTGACCGGCTCGCTCGCCTTTGCCGGCGGCGGCGCCTGCCAGGCATTGGCGGTCATCACCGCGGGCACGGCTGGTGCCGCCGGTGTCGATCCGGCAAAAGCGGCGGTCGCGGCAGCCGGCTGTGCGGCGGGATCGAGCGGCAGTTCGGCCGTCTGAGCGGGGGCGATTCCCGATGATTCCGGCAGCACCGAAACCGTCTCCGGCAGAGGCACGGTGAAGCCGGCGTCAGTGCCGGCGACGGTCGCTGTTTCGGTGAGAGCAGGCGCGGACTTCATCTGCGAGGTCGACGTGCAGCCGCTGATGCCGGCGGCGGCCAGGATCACGCCGATCGCGATAAGGTTGAGTTTTGCTGGCAAGCCGCGCTCGGGTCCGGTTTGTCGGGTTGTTAAGAAATCCCTTACACCAGCGATTCAGGCCGGGCAATCGGGGCGATCAGGTGGTTTTCGGGTGGCGAGACGCAGGCGGTGGTGCCATATTGTTCCGGATATGTACTGGGACGAATCCCGGATTTCGCCACTTTGCGGGAAGGAGCGCATCATGGTCACGACAGCTTCGATCACGGCCGGCCACGCAGTGTTAGAAACAGTGATCGGTTTCATGGGCATTGCCTGGAGCGAAAAGGGCCTGATCCGGCTCTGCCTGCCCGAACGCAGCCGCGAAGCGGTGGAGCGGCGCCTGCTGCGCCATGGCGGCGTTTCCACCTCCACGGCGCAGCCGCCATGGGTGGTCGAGCTGATCGCAGCGATCAAGGCCTATGCGGCGGGCGAGGACATCGATTTCTCCGCCGTGCCGGTCGATCTCGACGGCGTCGACGATTTCCGCCTCGCCATTTACGACGCGGCGCGAAAACTCTCCTTCGGCGAAACCACCACCTATGGTGAGCTGGCCAAAACCGCCGGCCATGCCGGGCTCGCCCGCGAAACCGGGGCCGCCCTTGGCGCCAATCCGGTGCCGCTGGTCATCCCTTGCCATCGCATCCTTGCCGCCGGCGGCAAGATCGGCGGCTTCTCGGCGCCCGGCGGATCGATCACCAAGGAGAAGATGCTGGCCATGGAAGGCGTGCGCGTCGGCCCGCTGCCACCGGCGCAGGTGTCGTTCGGGTTTTGAACGGCGGCCGGTGCTGGCAGTAAGCCGGGATCAGTACATCGATCGCCTGTTGACCGGGTTGGCGGGCACCGGCTTCCAACGCGGAAAATATCCACGATGACCGTCTCTGGCGTGTCAGCCGTTTTCGGCTGAACGACCTGGGGCATGACAAGATCGCCTTGGGCGATCACCCGCTTGAAGTCGACCGCCTGTTTCGGCCAATGGGCAACTCCCATCTTTTCCAGAAGCTGCCTGACCGAGTCGCGACCGTCCGTCATCGTCGGGTTTAAGTTGCAGCATGGATGTCTCCCTGGTTGCGTCGGTGTCAGGTCAGTGCGCGCGCGACGAGGACCGTATCGACATACTGCCGCATGCGGATGATCTTGCCGTCCCGCAGTTCGTAGAGATGAGCGAAGGGGGCCGTCATGGATTTTCCCGTCGCCTTGTATGTACCGGAATACACGCCGAAGGCCGCCACCCGGTCGCCATCGGCAATGAAACTGTGCACGGCGGCGTGGTATCCGGTCCACTCCGAGCCGAGCCGCTTGAAAACACCCTGCATCAGGGCCTCGACGCCGATATAGGTGCCGGCATAGGGAAACCCTTCCGCCTCGGTCCATTCGATGTCGGCGGAAAGAACGGCCAGCAGATTGCGGCCGTTCTCCTCGGAAGTTCCCTCGTAGGTTCTACGGATCAAATCGAGGTTCGTCGCCATCTCAGCCCCACTTCATCTCGCCCTTGGCGACCTTGGATCCGACATCGAGGGCGACGCCCATACCGAGGCCGGGGAAGCGGGCCTCCATGGCCGCCTTCAACGCGGCGCTGTCTGCCGCCTTGCCCAGTTCTTCCTCGAAGGTGATGAGATAGGACTTGGTGAACTCCACCGCCGAAGGACCGATCGCGGCATCGGGGGCCATGTGGCCAGGCACCACGACAGCGGGCTTGCGGGCGGCAATCGCGTCCAGCGTCTTGATCCAAGCGGCGCGGCTCTCCCTGGTCTGCGTGTCGGCGGTCCAGACATGAACGCCCGAGAAGATCATCACTCCGCCGAAAACGGCATTGAGCGACGGCACGAACAGATAGCGGCGGTTGGCCAATCCTTCTTCCGCATTGACGATCTCGACAGTCTCGCCATCGACGGTCAGCGTTGCGCCGTCGAATGCCTCGGGGAAGACGATGTCGGACAGCGCCTGCGGGCCATTTTCCTTCAATTGCGGACCCCAGACGGCGAGCTTCTTCTCCACATTGCCCTTGATGGCTTCCAGCGTGGCGGAGGCGGCGATCACTTTCGCCTCCGGGAAGGCGTCCCGCACCGGCTTCAGGCCGAAGTAGTAATCGGGATCGGACTGAGTGACGTAGATGGTGGTCAGCTTCTTGCCGCTGGCCTTGATGGCATCGGCGAGCGCTTTGCCGTCCGGATAGGTGAAGCCGCCATCGATCAACAGGGCTTCGCTCGGCCCCGACAGCAGCACCGGCGCACGGAAGAAGCCGTTTGGACCCGCCGGGAAGTGTTTCCAGCCAAGCTTGGCGCCGGCGGCTCGGCCGCTGTCGATGGGAGCGAAAGCGGCGGTTGCGCCGAGGGCCAATGAGGTCTTCATGATCTGTCTCCTCGTGAACATGGAATATCTCCGTTGAATGAAAGGGATCGGATGCGGCTGCGCACCCGCCGGCCGCAGGACGGACGGTGGAACGGCACGGTAGGCTCTTTGGATTAATCAATAAATTGGCTATAATAATACAAACTGTATGTTGAAAGCTTACAATGAGCCTTCGTGGTGGAATCGATAAACCTCAATCGCCTCGCCTATTTTGCCACGGTGGTCGACGCGGGTTCCTTCACCCGCGCGGCCGAGCGGCTCGGCATCACGAAAACAGTTGTCAGCCAACAGGTCGCGCGCCTTGAGGCTGAGCTGCGAACCACGCTTCTCGTGCGCACGACGCGAAGGGTCGAGCCGACGGAAGCAGGCCGTCTTCTGCATGCACGCTGCGTTCTGATCCTGCGGGATGTCGAAGAAGCGATCGCCGAGGTTGGCGAGGCCAACGCCGAGGTGGCCGGTGTGCTGCGTGTTTCCGCGTCCAATGATTATGGCGCGATCGTGCTGGCCCCGATCGCCGCCCGCTTTCGCCAGAAATTTCCTGCCTGCGGCGTCGAACTGCTCATTTCCGATGCCATAATTGACTTGATCGACAACAAGATAGACCTGTCCATCCGGGTCGGCTGGCTGGAGGACTCCAGCCAGCAGGCGCGCCGCATCGGCACCTTCCGGCAAATCCTGGTCGCGTCGCGGGATTTCGCCGCCGGGATCAGAGTAGACAAGCCAGAAGACCTTTCTTCCTTACCGCTCGTTGCCAATGCCGTGCTTCGCAAGCCGTTCACCTGGAACTTCACCCGAGGCGGTTTCGAGCCGCGCACCATCACCCTGCGCGAGGCATTCTCCATCAACTCGACGCCGGCTGTGCTGGAAGCGACGCTCGCCGGGGGCGGACTGGCAGTTCTGCCGGACTATCTGGTCGTCGACCACCTATCGCAAGGCCGCCTCGTCCACGTGCTCCCCGACTGGGTGCTGCCCTCCGGCGGCATTCACGTGGTCTATCCGGCAGCGCGCTTTCGCCCGCAAAAGGTGACGCAATTTGTGTCCATGCTCACAGAACACATCCGGGATTGAGAGCAATGGCTGCCGGTCGATAAGCGCTAGTTGTTGTGGAAGAACCGCCGGCGGAAATGCCGGTCATTGTCCGGCCGCTTACAGTTGTAGACCGGGCAGGACTTTGTGTCGGCGCTCGGCACGTAGGCCCGTGTCCTCACCTCGCCCATGCTGCAGAATCGCTGGCTCTGTACATAGCGGTCGTAGAGCGGCAGCCCAGGCACCCGCTTCGACTGATAGCGCAGGATGACGGCCCCTTGCCGGGCGATCGTCCCCTGAACCTTGCCGCAGCTCATACGCGTCGGGTCGTAGCGCGAGATCGCCTGCGCCTGAGCGGCGACAAGCGTGAGGCAGGCGGCAAGCAGAATGATTTTCATGGTCGTCTCCCCTGATCCGCCGCTCGAGAACAGCGTGATCTGCCGCAACGTTTTCAGCAGATTGGGGCAGCCGTTGGGCAGCGCTCGATCACGGCTTTCTCACGCAGTCTTGTATTTTATGCGAAACCAGCCTATATGCCTTCCATTGATATTTCGGCCGATCGATCCGGGCCTCGCGATCTTCGCGTTTGCTGACGTCTATCTCCAAAATCTCGATGCACACCGGCTGGACTTCGGTCCGGTCAATCTAAAGCAAATGTTGAAGGACTATCTAAAATGGCAACAGGAACGGTCAAGTGGTTCAACGCCACCAAGGGCTTCGGCTTCATTCAGCCTGACGCGGGCGGCGCGGACGTTTTCGTCCATATCTCCGCTGTCGAGCGTGCTGGACTGTCGACCCTGGTCGAAGGCCAGAAGATCAACTTCGAGATCGAGCAGGACCGCCGCACTGGCAAGTCGTCCGCGGGATCTCTGAGCAAGGCAGCCTGATTTTGCGAAGTGCGCGCGCCGGGCGAGAGCTCGGGGCGCGCGGCAAGTCACGGATGTACTGACAGTCGCGCGAGAAGCGCGCTGGAGCGGAAAGACCCGACAAGCTGGATCAGCAGATAGCTGCCAGCCCGGACCCGACGCTCCCGATCAGGCTACCAAGCATGGAAGGCGGGATTTATCCCGCCTTTTTGCTGTCTGGAGATCGGCGCCGCAGGCGATACGACCACCGGCGTTACTTACTCCACCCAATCGATCGGCACATGCCCCGGATCGGCCTCTACCCGGCCAAGCCAGGCCGCCACCGCCGGATAGGCGTCGAGCTGGAAACCACCCTGCTCCGCCGTATGCGTATAGGCATACAGCGCGATGTCGGCGACGCTGAGCGTGCTGCCGGAAAAGAAAGCATTGTTTTCCAGATGCCTGTTCATCACGCCGAGCGCCTTGTTGCCGCGCTCCAGCGTCACCGCCAGCCGCTCCGGGGTCGCATCCCCGGCACGTTCGGGGAAGGTCAGCAGCGCCTTGCGCACGGCAATGTAGGGCTCGTGGCTGTATTGTTCGAAGAACAGCCATTGATAGGCGAGCCCACGCTCATACCTGTCCGCCGGCAGGAAGCGTGTGCCTTCGGCGAGATAGAGCAGGATGGCGTTGGATTCGGCCAGCCGCCGGCCATCGTCGAACTCGAGCAGCGGCACCATGGCGTTCGGGTTCTTGGCGACAAAATCGGCTTTGCGTGTGTCGCCTGTGTGCGAACTCACTCCGACATTGGTAAAGGCAAGGCCAAGCTTGGCCATCAGCAGGCGCGGCTTGTAGCAATTGCCGCTGTCGATCATGCCGTAGAGTATCATGGCTGTTCTCCGGAGCACTGTCTCCGCGCGATTATCGCAGCGGCGGCGGCCTCAACCAATGATTTGTTTTGGTACGACGATCAGCGCCGCTGATGCAAAGCGTCCAAGGACGCTCACGGCACCAATTGTCGGCATGCCCTAGCCAAAGAGGGGCACGACCTTGCTGTCCCGGCCCAGCAGCGCATCGATGACCAGCGGCTTTTCCTCGAATACCGTGCCGGCAAGCGCGGGACGGGCGAGGAGAAAACCCTGCAGCAGGTCGACGCCGCCTTCGAGCGCGACGCGCAGATGGGTGGGCTGCTCGATGCCTTCGACCAGCACCTTGGCGCCGCGGTCATGCAGGCTGGAAACCAGCGGGCGGAAGAACCGTTCGGCGGCAGCGTGGCGGCAGAACTCCGCGAACCAGGTGCCGTCGATCTTGACGATGTCGGGCTTGAGCAGGCTCACCCGCTCCTCGGTCGAGTGCCCGGTGCCGAAATCGTCGATGGCGATGCGCATGCCGTCGCGCCGCATTTCGCGCACCAGCCGCGTGAGAAGCGCATCGTCGGCCGCCTGTTCGGTGATTTCGCAGACCAGCATGGCCGACGCCAGGCCGAACTCGCCGAGATGCCTGGTCATCAGGCGAATTTCGGCCAGTGCCCGCCCGGCATGGTCGTTGATCAACGGGTTGTAGTTGAAGAACAGGTCGAGGCCGTCGACGCCGATGTTGCGGAAATTCCTGAGATGCAGCGCCCGGCACATGGTTTCCACAAACAGCCGGTCCGAGACGGCAACGCTTTCAAAGAATACCTTCGGCGCGCCGGGGCGGCCGGCACGGTGCGGCTCGATCAGGGCTTCGGCCGCGACCGCGTGAAGGAACCGGCCGCGCGGCGCGAAAATCGGCTGGTAGGCGCTGCGCAGCCGGAACTCGCCATATATGCCGTATTCGATGCCGACTTCGTCGACCTGGATCGCATCGCCGACATTGCGCCGCCGATCATCTCTCATGTCGCCACACGGCGCCCGAAGGCCTTGACCGGCCGCGCCGAAGGCGTTGCCACGGCAGGAACCGTGTCGACGGCAGCAGCGACAGGCGCCTGCCTGGCCTTGTCGAAGACGCCAAAGCTGGTCGGCGCCAATTCGGGCCGCGCCAGCACGAAACCCTGCACCATCGACGCACCCGATTTCTCGGCGAGCTCCAGTTGCCAGCCCTCCTCGATGCCTTCGAACACCGTATGGATGCCTTGCTCCTCGAAGTTCTTCACCATGGCGGTCAGCAACGCAAAGCCGGCACCGGACTCCATCAGCTGCGTGATCCAGTAGGCATCGAACTTGACGATATCCGGCTTCAACTCCTTGACCCGATTGATGTCGGAATCGTCGGCGCCATAATCGTCGACGGCGATGCGAAAACCGTTGGCCCTCAGTGCCGCGACGAAGCCGTGCAAGGCTTCCTGCGACGCCGACCGCTGCTCGGTCACCTCGCAGACGACGCGACGCGGGTCGATGCCGGCCTCGTGCAGCACGAGCCGCATGTCGCGCAAGGCAGCGTCGGCAACAGTGCGTTCGGTGAACACCGACGGGTCGAAATTGACGAAGATCGACGCTTCCCGCGGCAGGCAGGCACCGGCGTTGAGAAGATGCAGCGTCCTGGTCAGCGCCTCGATATGCAGCCGGTCGGCGGCCGGACAGGTCGAGAAGAAATTCATCGGCGATTGTGGCTCGCCGTCGCGGAACGGTCGGATCAGCCCTTCGAACGCGACCACCGACAGCTTGCCTTCCTTGAAGGCGAAGATCGGCTGGAAGGCGCTTTGCAGCGTGTAGATGCCCCAGACACCGGTGGAGGTGCCGTCGTCCTGACGGATGATGTGGGCAAGCCCGACGCTGCGCGACACGGTTCCTCGCTCCGCAATTGGTCTGCGATCCTGCCACTCAAGCCTCTACCGCTCGTTAATGAATTTATTGTTGCCGACCGGGTCCCGATCACGGCTCCTTGAGACCTGGATCAGCCGACAATGCTTGCGTTGCGCGAAATCATGCGACATGAGAAGCGCCGCGGTCGCTCCTGGCCGCGCCGATCTTCCATGGAGACGTCAAGATCATGGCCTTTCTTGCCGACACCCTTTCCCGCGTGAAGCCTTCCGCCACCATCGCGGTGACGCAGAAAGCGCGCGAGCTGAAAAATGCCGGCCGTGACATTATCGGGCTTGGCGCCGGCGAACCGGATTTCGACACGCCAGACAACATCAAGAATGCGGCGATTGAGGCAATCCACCGTGGCGAAACCAAGTATCCGCCGGTTTCGGGCATCGTGCCGCTGCGCGAGGCGATCGCAAAAAAGTTCAAGCGCGAGAACAATCTCGACTACAAGCCCGAGCAGACCATAGTCGGCACCGGCGGCAAGCAGATCCTGTTCAACGCCTTCATGGCGACGCTGAACCCCGGCGACGAGGTCATCATTCCTCGCCCCTACTGGGTCAGCTACCCCGAGATGGTGGCGATCTGCGGCGGCACCTCCGTGTTTGCCGACACCTCGATCGACGATGGCTTCAAGCTGACCGCTTCCGTGCTGGAAAAGGCGATCACGCCGAAGACCAAATGGCTGCTGATGAACTCGCCGTCGAACCCGTCCGGCGCTGCCTATACCGAGGCCGAACTGCGCGCACTGGCCGACGTGCTGTTGAGGCATCCGCATGTCTGGACGCTGACCGACGACATGTACGAGCACCTGACCTATGGCGATTTCGTCTTCAAAACCATCGCCGAGGTCGAGCCTAAGCTCTACGAGCGCACGCTGACCATGAACGGCGTGTCGAAAGCCTATGCAATGACCGGCTGGCGCATCGGTTATGCGGCGGGTCCGGTTCAACTGATCAAGGCGATGGACATGATCCAGGGTCAGCAGACATCGGGCGCCTGCACCATTGCGCAATGGGCATCCGTCGAGGCGCTGAATGGCCCGCAGGATTTCATCGCCAAAAACAAGGCGATCTTTCAAGGCAGGCGCGACCTTGTCGTGTCGATGCTCAACCAGGCACGCGGCATCACCTGTCCGTCGCCGGAAGGCGCCTTCTATGTCTATCCCTCCTGCGCCCAGCTGATCGGCAAGAAGACCAAAGCTGGCAGGCTGATCGACACCGACGAGACCTTCTGCTCGGAACTGCTCGAAGCCGAGGGCGTCGCGGTGGTGTTCGGCTCGGCCTTCGGCCTTGGGCCCAACTTCCGCATCTCCTACGCGACCTCGGAGAGGCTTCTGGAAGAAGCCTGCACACGCATCCAGCGTTTTACGGCTTCGCTGACCTGACCGACGCACTATGAACGCGAAAAACCCCGAAGGTTGTATCCAACTTTCGGGGGTCAGTTCATCACCGCCGTTTTTAATGGGTCGTCAGCCTCACGCCTCGTGCTTGGTCTCTTTGGCAGAGCGCGCCTCGGCCGGCGCCAACACGGCAACCAGCAGTGCGGCGGTGAGGAACGCGCCGATCGCTGCCGTCAGCATCGCGGCGTGGAAGCCGCCGGCATAGGCGGCAGCATAGAGTTCATGCACGCCGCTTTCGCCCATCGCCGCATCGGTTGCGAAATCATGCCGCGAAATTGCAGCACGAGCCACCGCTTCCGCGTCGGCGACACCGGCGTCGCCGAGATACCCGGTCAAAAGGTTGGTCGCCCGCATGCTCATCAAGGCGCCGAGCAAGGCGATGCCGATGGCAAGACCGCTCTGGCGGGTGGCATTGATGACCGCCGACACCATGCCCGAGCGTTCGCGCGGCGCATAGGACATGGCGGCAGCGCTGCCGGTCGGGATTGCAAGCGCATTGCCGAGGCCGCCAATGGCGAACAGAAGGCACAGCATCGCATAGGGCGTCGAAGGACCGGCCCAGCACATGCCGAGCATGGACAGGCCGATAGCAACATAGCCGATGGTCATCAGCGCGGAGTGACCATAGCGCGCGCTCAGCCTGCCGATCCATGGCGACACCACGATCTGAACGATGAAGGCCGGCGCCATGCGCAGGCCGGTCTGCGTCGGCGACCAGCCCTGCACCTGCTGCAGGAACATCGAGAAGAAGAAGACGCTGGAATAGGAGGTGAAGCCGAGCGCGAACGAAGCGACATTGGCGACGGCGAAGCGAACGTCACGGAACAGGCCAAGCGGCAGCATCGGCCGTGCCGTGCGCGCCTCGAAGCCGAGGAAAGCAGCCAGGCCGACGACGCCGGCGATGAGCGCCGCGACCGTCCTTGGCTCGCCCCAGCCATTCTCGCCGGCCGAGATCAGGCCAAAGGTCAGCGCCCCCAGCCACAGGATGCTGAGAGCCAGGCCGACGAGATCGAGATGGGCATGTTCGGGATGCGCCGTCTCGTTGATCGAAGCAGCACCGAGCGCGATCGTGATCAAGCCAAGCGGCAGGTTGATCAGGAAGATGCTTTGCCAGCCGACGGTCTCGACCAGGATGCCACCGAGGACGGGACCAACGAGCAGAGAGATGGCAGCGAACGACGCCCAGCCGCCAATGACGCCGGCGCGCTGGCGCGCATCGGGAAAGGCCTGCGTCAGGATCGACAGCGCGCCTGGAATGAGCAGCGAGCCGGCGATGCCCTGTACCACTCGGCCGGCCAGCAGCACCGGCAGATTGGGCGCGACGGCGCAGATCAGCGAGCCGGCCACGAAGATGCCGACGCCGGCCAGCCACGAGCGCTTGCGGCCATAGCGGTCGCCGATCAGGCCGGACGACAGCATGAAGGCGGACAGGCACAGCGTGTAGGCGTCGACCACCCATTGCAGGCCGCCGAAATCGGTTTGCAACGCCTGCTGGATGGTCGGCAGCGCGACATTGACGATGCTGACGTCGAGCAGAGCCACGAACGAACCAAGATAGACAGCGGCGACCAGGGGCAGACGGTGCTTTGACATGGCTACGTCCGGACGTGAGTTTCGCAATCATCACTGACCGACGGTCAGTTGAACGGGCGGCATGGCGCTGTCGATCCGGCGATTGAGCATGGCCTGCGCCACGATACGGGACTCGCCGCGAGTCGCCCTCTTCTAAAAATGTAGCGGCTGGAAGAGAAGCCGGCTTCCTGCGGACTGAGCATTCAGCCGCCATATTGTTCCGATGTCACCCCCTCCAGCCAATCGACATGGACATCGTCGAGCGCCTCCTGCATCGCGATATGCGTCATCGCCGATTTCGGCGCCGCGCCATGCCAGTGTTTTTCGCCAGGCGCGAACGAGATGACGTCGCCGGCCCTGATCTCCTGGACCGGGCCGCCCCACGTCTGGGCAAGCCCGGCGCCCACCGTCACGTAAAGCGTCTGGCCAAGCGGATGCGTATGCCAGTGGGTGCGCGCGCCCGGCTCGAAGCTGACCAGCGTGGCCCGCAGCCGCGCCGGCGCCTCTTTCTCGATGATCGGCGTCTGCAGCACCCGGCCGGTAAAGTATTTTTCCGGTGCGATGACGGTCGGCACGCTGCCGCAGGCAATGATCTTCATGGGTCGATGGTCCTTCAAACAGCGGGCGACGGATCGCCTGTTTTCAGTTTCGGCCGATATCGGTCGACGTGCAACAGCTTCCGGCTGCCAGCCCAGCATATGATCCGCACGGTCCACGGCCGAGCAAAGGGTTTCTATTTTTCTTGCCCTGCCGGCAAACAAGTGGGACGATGGCTTTGGGCAGGTGGCACTTGAAAAGAACCCGCCCGCGACGGTCGAACAGGCCGGCCGCCGCTCAGGACCGATTGACCAAGCCTGAACCATACATGCCAGTCGGTCCTACGGGAAACGCCTGAGTGGAGGTCAGTCATGGGTACTCGCGCCGGAGGACGACGCACGGGACCGAAATGCATTGCCATAGTCGGTCCCTTCGCAAGCGGTAAGACGACACTTCTCGAAGCCATATTGGCCCGTACGGGCTCAATTCCCCGACAAAATCCCGTTTCATCAGGTAACACCGTTTCAGATCATTCGCCCGAGGCGCGCGCCCACGCCATGAGCGTCGAGGCGACGGTCGCCACGACCGAGTTCATGGGCGAGCAGATCACCTTCGTCGACTGTCCCGGTTCCATCGAATTCTCCTTCGAGGCCGAGCCGGTGCTGGCCGCCTGCGACCTCGCGGTGGTCGTAGCCGAGGCCGACGAAAAGAAGATCCCTGCCCTGCAACTGATCATGCGCAAGCTCGACGATCTCGGCGTGCCGCGCATTCTGTTCCTCAACAAGGTCGACAAGGCAATCATCGGTGTGCGCGACACGCTGAAGATGCTGCAGCCGGCCAGTGCCGTGCCGTTGCTGCTGCGCCAGATTCCGCTGCGCAAGGACGGCGTCGTCATTGGTTCGATCGACCTGGCGCTGGAGCGCGCCTACATCTATCGCGAATATGCCGAAAGCGAGGTGGCGCAGATTCCCGGCGACGACAAGGCGCGCGAGCTCGAAGCGCGTTTCTCGATGCTGGAAACGCTGGCCGACCATGATGACCAGTTGATGGAACAGCTGCTCGAGGAGATCGAGCCGCCCAAGGACGCGATCTTCGACGACCTCGCCGCCGACCTGCGCGACGGTGCGGTGATCCCGGTGCTGATCGGCACCGCCGAGAAAGGCAACGGCGTGCTGCGCCTCCTGAAGGCGATTCGCCACGACGCGCCCGACATCGAGGCGACCCGCAAACGGCTCGGTGCACCCGACGGCGCGGCTACCCTGGTCCAGGTGATGAAGACCATCCACACCTCGCATGGCGGCAAGCTGTCGGTGTCGCGCATCCTCTCCGGTCAGGTCGTCGACGGTTCCGAACTCTGGCTGCCCGGCGGCGACACCGCCAAGGTTTCCGGCATCTACCGGATGCTCGGCAAGGACCAGTCCAAGCTCTCCATCGCCAAGGCCGGCGACACGGTGGCACTGGGCAAGCTGGACGAGGTCAAGACCGGCCAGACGCTGAGCTCGGCCAAGGGCGGCACCAAGCCGCTCGTCCAGTTCGAGCCGCCGCAGCCGGTCTTCGCCTTCGCGCTCCGCCCCAAGGAGCGCAAGGACGAAGTGAAGATGTCGGCTGCCATCCAGCGGCTGGCCGAGGAGGACCCCTCGCTCAGCCTGCGCCACAATCAGGACTCGGCCGAAACCGTGCTGTCGGGCCATGGCGAGATGCATCTGCGCGTGGTGCGCGAGCGGCTGGAAGGCAAGAACCAGATACCGGTCGAAGGCCATCCGCCGGCGGTGCCCTATCGCGAGACGATCCGCAAATCGGCGCAGCAGCGCGGCCGTCACAAGAAACAGTCCGGCGGCCATGGCCAGTTCGGCGACGTGGTGATCGAGATCAAGCCGCTGCCGCGCGGTTCCGGCTTCCAGTTCACCGATACAATTACCGGCGGCGTCGTGCCCAAGACCTACATCCAGTCGGTCGAGACCGGGGTGCGCGATTATCTGAAATTCGGGCCGCTGGGCTTTCCGGTCGTGGATGTCGCAGTCAACCTGTCGGACGGCTCCTATCATGCGGTCGATTCCTCCGACATGGCCTTCCAGATGGCGGCCAGGCTGGCGATGAAGGAAGGCATGGCCGCGTGCTTGCCGGTGCTCCTGGAGCCCGTGATGAAGGTCGAGATCGTCACCCCCTCCGACGCCACCTCGAAGATCATCGCTCTCATCCCGCAGCGGCGCGGTCAGATCCTCGGCTACGACGCGCGGCCCGACTGGCCGGGATGGGATGTCGTCGAGGCAACCATGCCGCAAGCCGAGATCGGCGACCTGATCATCGAGTTGCGCTCCGCGACCGCGGGCGTTGCCAGCTATCGTGCCGTCTTCGACCACATGGCCGAACTCACCGGCCGTCTGGCCGACGAGGCGATGAACACCAACGGCAAGGCTGCCTGATGGCGTGGCGTTCCTCTCGAACCTGATTCGGGGGAACAAGAGAAAACGACGTCCGGCGGGGCCGGACGTCGTTTTGTTCGCGGACCGTTTCCTTGGGAGGTAAAACGTCAGGTCCGCCGCATTTGGTACCGCCGTGTTCGGCGGAAAAACGGTTCGGACGCGGTAGCCGCCTGAGCCCGGGCCGTACGAGTGATGCCCCCATCTCCCGTCCGAACCACACCGCGTCCTATGATCTACATAGCAGGTCGCGAGCGTCCGGGATATGTTACCAGAGGTTACATGTCACCGTTACGTGGCAATTGTGATGGAATTTTTGGCCGGCCCAGCAGGGCACAGGCAACAAAAAAGCCGGATCAATGAAGATCCGGCTGAGTTTGATTGGAGTGCCTGTTAAGGCTAACCTCCAGAGGGGAACACTCGAGGGCGCTAATGGGAGGAGAACGCGCCCAGGAGATGATCTATATATGTGCTCATCATGCCCAAGAAACAAGCATCTATTTTGCAACACACACATGCAAAAAGACGCAGGCTGTGGTCTAACCCATTCCAGAAGCCAATAGGACCAGCAAAATCGTCGAAATGGAGCGCTGAATCGGGCAATTGCAACTACAGAATCGCCAATCTCGGCTGGCTGTCGGCTCGAAATGCCAAAACTGGGCAATGATGTGGAAGCGGGCAGCAGGCGTGCATTTCTAAGGCAATCGGGGAGGAAGCAGCCAATGCGGACGTTTTCGGCGATCGCGGGCAGTGCGGCCTTCTTCATCGCGGCGCCCTGCGTGGTTGCCGGGCTGGTGCCTTGGCTGTTGACCGATCGCTGGGGCTTGCCGTGGTCTGGTCTGCCGGGCTTTGTCCCTGTCGGCGGGCTTCTGATCGTCGCCGCGGTCGCGGCACTCCTGCATGCCTTCGGCCGTTTTGCGCTTGAGGGCCTGGGCACACCCGCACCGGTCGCCCCGACCGAGAGGCTGGTGATCGGTGGCATCTACCGCCATGTCCGCAACCCGATGTATGTCGCCGTGCTGTCGATCATCCTCGGCCAGGCGCTGCTGTTCTCGAGCTGGGCGCTTGTCGCCTATGCAGTCATCGGCGCGATCGTCATGGGCTCTTTCGTGCGGTTCTACGAGGAGCCGACCTTGGCTCACCGCTACGGCGCCGAATACGACACCTACCGCCGCAACGTCCCGGGCTGGCTGCCTCGACTGTCGCCCTGGCGTGGTTGAGCCACCATCGCAGGGCGCGTTGAGATTCAGGTCAGGCCGAGTCGAGAATGGTGGCTGCCGAGAACCGGAGCGGAGCGTACTTAAGTACGTGAGCACAGTTCTACCGCGATGCGGTAGACGGGGAAGCGCAGGAAGCGGCCATTCGCGGGCCGGCCTCACTTGAATATCGGCATGCCCTCAGAAGGACCAGCTTCGGGCCTTGGCGATGATGAAGTCCCGGAACACATGCAGCTTGGCCTGGTTCTTCATCGCGTCGGGATAGGCGAAATAGGTGTCGAAAGACGGCACCTCGGTCTCCGGCAGCAGCTGCACCAGATCGGAGTCCTTGCTGATCACATAGTCGGGCAGCATGGCGATGCCGGCACCGCCCTGCACCGCACGCTTGATCGACAATATGTCGTTGATCTGCAGCGTCGGCACCCTTTGTCCGCCTTCGAAATCACCGACCGTTTCCAGCCAGTTCAGCTCCGACAGATGCGACGGCACCGGCACGCCGAAGGTGACGATGCGATGGGCCTTCAGCTCGGCGACGGAAGACGGCTTGCCATGCTTGGCGACATAGGATGGGGCCGCGTAGAGGTGGAAATGCACGGTGAACAGGCGGCGCTGGATCAGGTCCGGCTGCTGCGGCTGGCGCAGCCGGATGGCGCAATCGGCCTGGCGCATGGTGAGATCGAGTTCCTCGTTGGCGAGGATCAGCTGCAGGCTGATTTCGGGATAAAGTTCGATGAATTCCTGTACCCGCTCGGTCAGCCAGCCGGCGCCCAGCCCCACCGTCGTCGTCACCCGCAGCACGCCCGACGGGCGATCCTTGGTCTCGGTCAGCCGGGACTTGATGGTCTCCAGCTTCATCAGCACGTCATGCGCCGTGCGAAACAGCATCTCACCCTGCTCGGTCAGCACCAGCCCGCGGGCGTGGCGGTTGAACAGCGGCACGCCGACATCATGCTCGAGCGCGCTGACCTGCCGCGAGATCGCCGATTGCGACAGATGCAATGTCTCGGCCGCATGGGTAAACGACCCCGCCTCCGCCGCAGCGTGAAACACGCGTAGCTTGTCCCAGTCCAACGCCATGATTCCCCTCGTTCTGTTTTGGCGTCTGAATGAAAAATCAGGCTTTTACACGGCGTTTCTAAGCCGCTCTCTGAACTCTCTACTCGGCCGCTTCGCGATGCACTTCGATGCCGGCCAGATACTTCTCCGCCTCGAGTGCGGCCATGCAGCCAAGCCCCGCCGCCGTCACCGCCTGGCGGTAGATATCGTCGGTCACATCGCCGGCCGCGAACACGCCCGGCACATCGGTGCGGGTCGAATCCGGCGCCGTCCACAGATAGCCGTTCGGCTTCTGCTTGAGCTTGCCGGCGAACAGTTCAACCGCCGGCGCATGGCCGATGGCCACGAACACGCCGTCGACCTTGAGGTGCGACACCTCGCCGGTCACCGCATGCTTGAGCTTCAGCCCCTCGACCGAGGGCGGCAGCGGCGTCTTGCCGGGCCGGCCGGTGATCTCGTCGACGATCGTGTCCCAGATGACGCGGACATTGTCCTTCTTCAGAAGCCGCTCGCGCAGGATACGTTCGGCGCGAAAATCGCTTCGCCTGTGGATGACCGTCACGCTCTTGGCGAGATTGGACAGATAGAGCGCCTCTTCCACCGCGGAATTGCCGCCACCGATCACCGCGACATCCTTGCCCCTGTAGAAGAAACCGTCGCAGGTGGCGCAGGCCGAGACTCCAAAACCCATGAAGTCCTGCTCGGTCGGGATGCCCAGCCATTTCGCTTGCGCGCCGGTGGCGATGATCAGCGCGTCGGCGGTATAGGTGGTGCCGGAATCGCCCTTGGCACGGAACGGTCGCACGTTGAGGTCGACCTCGGTGATGATGTCGTTGATGATGTCGGTGCCGACATGCTCGGCCTGTTTTAGCATCTGCTCCATCAGCCACGGACCCTGGATCGGGTCGGCGAAGCCGGGATAGTTCTCGACATCGGTGGTGATCATCAATTGCCCGCCCTGCTGCAGGCCGGCGACCAGCATCGGCTTCAGCATGGCGCGGGCGGCATAGACCGCTGCCGTATAGCCGGCCGGACCGGAACCGATGATGAGAACGGGCGCGTGCTTGGTGGTCATGTAAAGCCTCTGCGGAGGGCTGCCGGCAATTGCGGCATGGAAAACTCGATCATTGTCGCGCGTAATGTAAGTGTTGCCCACGACGCCAGCAAGGCAAGTTGGAGTTCGTCCCCGGAAAGCTTTGTCACACCTGTCGCCCGCTGATCCCGCGAAATATTCCGGGCGAAGGATGGAATGGACAGCGAAGTCGTTTAATTACAAAATCACGCAAGATTCTTGCGTATTGCCCCTTGTGATCGAGAGCCCCCATGCCGCTCAAGGCCGACCTCGACGCCATCGACTGGAAGATCCTGCGCGAATTGCAGGGCGACGGCCGCATGACCAATGTCGAACTGTCGAATCGCGTCGGCATTTCGGCGCCGCCATGCCTGCGCCGCGTCAAGCGCCTGGAGGAAGCCGGCATCATCCGTGGCTACCGTGCCTTGCTCAATGCACCAGCGCTCGGCCTCGATGTCGTTGCCTTCTGCCTGGTCGGCCTGCATCATCAGGCCGATGCCGAGCTGCGCATCTTTGCCGAGCGCACCCGCGGCTGGCCGATCGTACGCGACGCCTGGATGGTGTCGGGCGAATCCGATTTCCTGCTCCATTGCGTGGCGAGCGACCTTGGCGCTTTCCAGACCTTCGTCATCGAGGAACTGACCTCGACCCCGAATGTCGACACGGTGCGAACAGCGCTCACCATCCGCCGGGTCAAGGACGAAGGGCTGGTCTCGTTCGCACAGCCTTGACCCGGTTGAACCGCAGCGGGCTTTCGCCGATGCGGCTTGAACGCCTCGCCATATCAGCGCCGCTTTGGCGTTCGATAGCTCTCCTGTGAAGCCGGATGTTCTGCCGTAGCCGTCTTGTTGGTTTCCTAGAGCAATTCCAGAAAAAGTGTGTAACGGTTTTCCTGGGGAAAGCGCATAGCGCTTTCGGGATTGCGTAAACAAGTGGCGCAGGGCAGCCCAATTCCGAGAATTGTGTGCCGTGGGGTGGGACGATGACTCGATTTTCTAGCCCGGTTTCGGCGCTGGTCATCTGCATGAACGAGGCCGATATGATCGGCGAGTGCCTGGAAAGCGTCGATTTCTGCGCCGAGATCATCGTCGTCGATTCGGGCTCGACGGACAGCACTCTGGACGTCGTCAATGGGTACATCGCCAAAGGCTACCCGATAAGGCTGTTTCACAACGATTGGCCGGGCTTTCCTCGTCAGCGGCAATTCGCGCTCGATCAGGCCACGCAACCATGGTGCCTTTCGATTGAAGCCGACGAGGCCATCGACGACGTGCTCAGGCAGTCAATCATGAATGTGACCCAGCTTGGGAGTGACGCCTTCGACGGATGGTACATCAGACGCCGCGACAAGCTGAAGGGCTATGGCTATGCGCACCGCTGGGTGCTTCACAACAGGCTGCTGCGTCTTTTCCGCCGCGACAAGGCCACGATGGACCTTAATCTGCGGGTCCATGAGTCGTTCGAGGTGCCAGGCGAAACCGGCACGATAGAAAATGGCGTGCTGCTGCATCGCCGCGAAATGACCATTGCCGAGGATCTGGCAAGAGCCAACACCTACTCCAGCCTCAAGGTTGCCACGCTGGTCGAACGAGCCAAGAAGCCCGGCCTGATAAGACTGGTGCTGTCGCCTCTCGGCAACTTCCTGAAGTTCTACCTGGCCAAGCGCTACTTCCTGTGCGGCCGGCACGGATTCGTCTATTCGATGCTGGTGATGCTGTATTCGTTCGCGACAGAGGCCAAGCTTTATGAAGCCTGGCGAGACAAAGATCGGATGTAAGCCGTCACGGCGCGCCCGAGGCGGTGCCAAGCGCAGCTATTGCGGCGAGCAGGCCGTCGAAATCCGCGCGGGCGCACCAAGGCTGAATTGTGAAGCCCGATCGGACAGCTGCTTGCCCGTCTACCAGCCAGCCCTGCGCGAGGCCGGCGCGTTGTCCCGCCTCCATGTCGGCCTCCTTGTCGCCGACGATCAGCGAACGCCGCAGATCGAGCCCGAGGCGCCCGGCCGCCTCCAGCAGCATGCCCGGATTGGGCTTGCGCATCGGATGATCGGCGACCGCAAGCACACCGGTGCCAGCTTCGTGATAGGCGCAGGCGACGACCATATCGACGAACGCATTTTCGGCGCGCAGCAGCTCGAGCACGCGGCCGTTGACGGCAGCGAAATCGCCCCAGCCGAAATAGCCACGCGCGATGCCCGACTGGTTGGTGACGATGATGACCGGAATGCCGGCCCGGTTGGCGGCGGCTATCACCGCGGCTATGTCCGCGCGCAGCACCATTTCGGCAGGATCATCCGGATAGCCCGTATCGACATTGATGGTGCCGTCGCGATCGAGGAACAGCGCCGGCGCGCCGGCGGCGAACAGCCTTGAGCCGACCTGCTCGACCCATAGGCCAGGCTCCGCCAGCGGATAGCGGCCAGAGGTCGGGGGATCAGCCATTGCTGAGGCGCGCTTCGACCACCTCGCACAAATGATGGTAAAGGCACAGATGCCCCTGCTGGATGATCGGCGTCGAGGTCGACGGCACGTTGAGCAGGATATCGGACAGAGGCTTCAGCTTGCCGCCGGTGTCGCCGGTCATGCCGATCACCGTCATGTCCATCCTCCGCGCCTCTTCGGCGGCGGCAAGGATGCTCGGCGAATTGCCGCTGGTCGAGATCGCCAGGAGCACCCCGCCGGCGGCGCCATGCGCCTCGACCTGGCGCGAAAAAACCGTGTCGAATCCATAGTCGTTGCCCCAGGCGGTCAGCACCGCTGCATTGGCCGGCAGCGCGATGACATTGTAGGCCTTGCGCTCCTTGAGAAAGCGGCCGACCAGTTCGCCGGCAATGTGGATGGCGTCGCTGGCCGAGCCGCCATTGCCGGCGATGAGCAAGGCTTTCCCCGACGAAAGCGCCGTCACCACCGCGCTCGCTGCCCGCCCCATCTCACCGGTCAGGTCCCGTTCGACCATGGCTGATATGGCAGCCGCGGAGCGGACAAGATAATCGTTCAACTCGGACATGAAACCCTCAGTTTGTGGTGCCGCCGGCGCGCAATTTGCCAATGGTGTTGGTGGTGCTTTTTCCGGCGACCAGATCGACCAGCACGACGCGTCCGCCGGCCTTCTGCACCACATCGGCGCCGACCACGGTGTCGACCGTGTAATCGGCCCCCTTGACCAGTATGTCGGGCAGCAGCGCTTTGATCAGCGCCAGCGGCGTATCTTCCTCGAACACCACGACCGCATCGACCGAGGCAAGTGCTGCCAGCACGCAGGCGCGGTCGTGCTGGTCGTTGACCGGGCGCCCGGCGCCCTTCAGTCGCCGCACCGAGGCATCGCTGTTAAGGCCGAGCACCAGCCGGTCGCACTGGCTGCGCGCCGCGTGCAGCAAGCTGACATGGCCGGCATGCAGGATGTCGAAGCAGCCATTGGTGAAGCCGACGCTCAGGCCCTCTTCCTTCCACGCCGCCACCATGCGGGCGGCCGATGTGGCATCGAGGATGGCGTCCTTGTGGGCGGTCGGCCCATGTGAACGGAACAGCGCGCCGGTGAGTTCCTCGACCGTCAGCCGCGCGGTGCCACGCTTGCCCACCACGACGCCACCAGCGGCATTGGCGATCGAAGCGGCCATGACCGTATCGGCGCCCACGGCCAGCGCCAGCGCGAAGCTCGCGATCACCGTGTCGCCGGCGCCCGAAACGTCGAACACTTCGCGCGCCTGGGTGGCGATGTGGCGCGCCTCGTCGGGACCGACCACGCTCATGCCCTTTTCGCTGCGCGTCGCAACGACGAAATCGAAACCATGTGCCGAAATCAGCTCGCGTGCGGCAGCCACGATCTCGTCATCGGCGAACACCGCATGGCCGACGGCCTCGCCGAGTTCCTTGCGGTTGGGGGTGATGGCGGTCGCCCCGGCATAGCGCGCATAATCGCGGCCCTTCGGGTCGACCAGCACCGGCTTTCCAGCCTCGCGGCAGATGGCGATCAAGTCGCCGGCGACGCCGTCGAGCAGGATGCCCTTGCCGTAGTCGGACAGGATGACGATGTCGGCGCGCGTCAGTGCGGCGCGGAAATGCCGGATCAGGCCGGCTCGCTCCGCAGCACCCAACGGCTTGATTTCCTCCTCGTCGAAGCGCAGCACCTGCTGGTTGAGCGCGCTGAAGCGGCTTTTGGACGAGGTCATGCGACCACGCTCCTGCGCGAGGCCCGCCGTATCGGCGCCAAGCTCGCCGAGCATCCGCACCAGGCTATCGCCTGCCACATCGGTGCCGATGACCGAGACGGGAACAGCGGCAGCACCAAGCGAAACGATGTTGGCCACGACATTGCCGGCACCGCCCATGGTCGAGGTCTCGCCGCGCCCGTGCAGCACCGGGATCGGCGCCTCCGGCGAGATCCGCTCGATGACACCGTTGACGAAACGATCGAGGATGAAGTCGCCGACCACCAGCACGGTGGCCTGGCCGAACCGCGCAATGGCGCGGTGCAACGGTTCGGGAGAAGGCGGATTGTGCTTGATCATGTCACTGGCAACACAGGGAAAAGGCCGATTTCAATCTCATAAGTGCTCATCAATCGACTGGTCGGATCGCTCATGGCGAAAGCCGATATACCGCAAATTCACGCAGCGCAACGGCAGGCATGATCCCGGCAGGCTCGGGCGGTCAGCTCTTCTGCAGGGCGACATGGACGCCCAGCCCGACCAGCACGGCCCCTCCCGCCCGTTGCATCAGCCGCTGTGCCCGGCTCGAACGCCGCAAACGGCCGATCACGGCGCCCGCCAGGAACACACAGACGATATCGGCCGAGGAGAACATCAGATTAACGATCGTGCCGAGCACGACGAACTGCAGCCAGACCGGAAACGCCGCCGAGGCGTCGATGAATTGCGGCAGGAACGCCATGAAGAAGATCGCTGTCTTCGGATTGAGCACCTCGACGGTGATGCTCTCGAAAAAGGCGCGCCGCGCTGATTTGCGCTCGATGGCAGGCAGCGCCGCATCGCCGTCTGCGCGCTTGCGAAACAGCGAGACGCCAAGCCAGATCAGATAGAGCGCGCCGACCAGCTTGACCGCCAGGTAGAGCGTCGGCACGGCATGAAACAGCACCGACAGCCCGGCAGCCGCGGCGAAAACATGCACGTAGCCGCCCAGATGGATGCCAAGTGCCGCCGTCAGGCCGGACCAGCGGCCGCGCGCCATCGTCTGCGCGGCGGCATAGAGCATGGCCGGGCCTGGAATGTAGGCGAAGATCGCCGTGGTGGCGAAAAACGCGATGAGCAGTTCGGTCGATGGCATTTTTGGTCCCTCACGATCATGCTCTGTTCTGTCGATTCAGTCCGCGCGCGGGGCGGGATGGCTTTGGACTGACCCGTGCGGACAACCGCAGTAAAGCGAACATAATTTTCTTGTGAAATGACGGGCTGAACGCGCCGATTCGCGCACCCGGCTCGAAATAGGCTGACGCTTCCAGGATATCATGATTGTACTCGTCGACCATGACCCAAAGGGGCATAGGGTCGAGGCCCGCACGGTGGCGTTCAATTTCCGGGATGCTGACGGCAACGCGATCACGGCCCGGCTGCGTGGAAGTGATTGCAAGGATGAAGAGGTCGTACCGCCGGCTTTCCCAGGAAGGACAGCCACAAAGGCTACAGGCCGTGACTTCCGGCCTTCGGTCTCGCCGTCTCCGTGTTGGCGATGCCAAAGATATGGATATCGCCAGACGTCCGCAGCGGCGGGTTTAATCACGGTCCAATTCCGCGGCGTACTCCTCAAGCATCTCGACATGTTCGGTCGGGGCATCCTCCGCAGCGTAGACGCGGCGGCTGTCGTTGCCGAAGCGCGCTTCGTAGGCCTCGATGCTCATCAGGACGTATCTCGGCTTGTTGTGGCGAGTGATGGAGACCGGCTGCTGGCTGGCAGCTGCAAGCACATCTCCAAGATTCTGTTTCAGATCGGTCGATGGATAGTTTTTCATGGGATGTCCCGTTTTGTCCATAATAGACAAAACAGACAAAACAGACAAGCCCATAAAAATGGCAGGACAGGCACATGCCTGGCTTTATCGACAGCCCGCCTAGCCTCCCCTATAAGGGCCGGAATCGCAAGCAACCAGAGGCCCTTCATGATCATCGTCACGGGCGGCGCCGGTATGATCGGCTCCAACATCGTCGCCGCGCTGAATGCCGAAGGGCATGACGACATCCTCGTCGTCGACGACCTTACCGATGGTCACAAGATCGCCAATCTTGCCGATCTCAAGATCGCCGACTATCTCGACAAGGACGATTTCTTGGACCGCATGGAGGCAGGCTCGCTCGGCCGCATCGAGGCCATCTTCCACCAGGGCGCCTGCTCGACCACCACCGAGTGGAACGGCAAGTTCATGATGGAGGTGAACTACGCCTTCTCGAAACGGCTGCTGCACGCAAGCCAGGCGCTGCGCGTGCCCTTCCTCTACGCCTCCTCGGCTTCCGTCTATGGCGGCGGCTCGGAGTTTCGCGAGGATCCGGCGCTCGAGCGGCCGCTCAACGTCTACGCCTATTCCAAGAAGCTGTTCGACGACTTCGTCAGGCGAACCGTGTTCGCCGGGCGCACCGCCTTCGATACCGACCATTCACAGGTCGTGGGCTTGCGCTACTTCAACGTCTATGGCCCGCGCGAGGCGCACAAGGGCGCCATGGCCTCCGTCGCCTTCCATCTGTTCAACCAGGTCGAACGCGGCGAGAACCCGAAACTGTTCGGCGCCCATGACGGGTTCGGGCCCGGCGAACAAAGCCGCGACTTCATCCATGTCGGCGACGTCGCCGACGTCAATCTGTGGCTGTGGAAACAGGGCTCAAGCGGCATCTTCAATTGCGGCACCGGCCGTGCCCAGCCCTTCCGCGCCATAGCCGAAACAGTGATCGACACGCTGGGCAAGGGCGAGATCGAGTTCATCACCTTCCCCGACCATCTCAAGGGCAGCTACCAGAGCTTTACGCAAGCTGATATGTCCCGTTTGCGCGCGGCCGGTTACAATGGCCAATTCCGGACAGTGGAAACCGGTGTCAGAGACTATGTCGAATGGCTGAAAGCCCAACGATCCTCGTGATCGGCCCACGCTGGGTGGGCGACATGGTGATGGCGCAGTGCCTGTTTTCGGCGCTGAAGGAGTTGCATCCCAACGCCGCCATCGATGTGCTGGCGCCGACCTGGGCAGCGCCGCTGGTCAACCGCATGCCCGAAATCCGCCAGCAGATCGACTTTCCGCTCAAACCCGGTGCGCTCGAATTCACCCATCGGCGACGCTTCGGCCGCCTGCTGCGCGGCCGCTACGACATCGCCTATGTCCTGCCGGGCAGCTGGAAGTCGGCGCTAATCCCGTTCTTTGCCCGCATTCCGCGCCGGGTCGGCAACCTGCGCGAGATGCGCTATGGCCTGTTGACCGACATCGTGCCATTGCCCGACAGCATCAAACGACGCACCGCGCAGGCCTATTTCGGCCTTGCCCAGGGCGGTGGTTTCCGAGCGCCACGGCTTAGCGTGGACACGAAAAACCAGGTCGACCTGCTCGGCCGGTTCGGCCTAGCGCCGCAGAAATTCGTGGCCCTGATGCCCGGCGCCGAATTCGGCCCGGCCAAGCGCTGGCCCAGCGAAAGCTATGCCGGGCTTGCCCGCGATTTCATGGGCAAAGGCTTGAAGGTCGCTCTGTTCGGCTCGAAGAACGACCGCGACGTGACGGCGGAGATCGCGGCCCTGGCGCCCGGCGTCGTCGATCTCGCCGGACAGACGCGGCTGGAGGACGCCATCGACCTGATATCCGCCGCAAGGCTGGCCGTGTCCAACGACAGCGGGCTGATGCATGTCGCGGCCGCCGTCGGCACGCCGATCGTCGCCGTCTACGGCTCGACCTCGCCCGAGAACACGCCACCGCTGGCCGAGCACCGGGAACTGGTCTGGCTTAGCCTGTCGTGCTCGCCCTGCCACCAGAAGGTCTGCCCGCTCGGCCACCTCAACTGCCTGAAGACGCTGCAAGTCGGCCAGGTCGCGGCAGCGGCGGAGCGGCTGCTGGACATCCCGGCAGCGGCATGAAGGTGCTGATCGTCAAGACGTCATCGATGGGCGACGTCATTCACACCTTTCCGGCCGTCGAGGATGCCCGTCGCAACCGCCCGGACCTGACCTTCGACTGGTGCGTCGAAGAGGCATTTGCCGGCATCGTCGCGCTTCACCCGGCGATCGACCGGATTCATACAGTGGCGATCCGGCGCTGGCGCAAGGCGCTGCTCGACGGCGCCACCTGGCGCGAGGCGGCCGCCCTGCGGCGGACCTTGCGCGATTGCCGGTACGACCTCGTCATCGATGCGCAAGGCCTCCTGAAATCGGCTCTGGTGGCAAGACAGGTGGGCTCCCCCATTGCCGGCTTCGACCGTTCGAGCGCGCGCGAACCTTCTGCGACGCTGTTCTACGATGCCACTTATCCCGTGCCGCGCGACCTGCACGCCATCGAGCGGACACGGCGGCTGTTCGGGCTGGCGCTCGGCTATCAGCCCGATCTTTCGACCCTGGACTCCGGCATCGTGCCGCCCGCCGGCACTCTGGCGGGCCCTTCTGGAAAAACCGCCTTCCTGCTGCACGGCACCAGCCGCGAAGACAAGAAATGGCCGGCCGAAGACTGGATTGAAACCGCCCGCCTGCTGGCTGAACGTGGGATGACGCCGGTCACCACATGGGCGAACGAGCGCGAGAAGGCCGTGGCCGAAGCCATTGCCAAGGCAGTGCCGTTAACAGTTGTGGTGCCAAAGTCACCGCTGGCCGAGATCGCTGCATTTATCGGCCGCTCGGAGCTGGTCATCGGCGCCGACACCGGGCTGACCCATCTTGCCAGCGCCTTCGGGCTGCCGACGGTTGCGGTGTTCCTGGCAACCGAGCCAGGGTTGACGGGGCCTCGCGGGCAATATGCGTCGACGCTCTTGGCCCCGCCCGGGAAGCGTGTGATGCCGGCGGAGGTGGTGGCGGAGGCAGAAAGGCTGGCGGGACTCCAGGTCCTTGGCAAGGCCAACGCTGGCAAGAACTGAAGTCAATCGGAAAGGCTGGCGCTGCCCCTCATCCGCCTGCCGGCACCTTCTCCCCGTATAACGACGGGGAGAAGGGATCTGAACGCAAGGCCAGCGTCTATTCTGCTACGTTGAAAATTGGCGAAATCGTCGATGAGAGCATCTTTCTCCCCGTCACTATACGGGGAGAAATGCCCGGCAGGGCAATGAGGGGCGGCGCAAACCTCAGCTTAAAAGTCGCAGCCGCTCCCCCCTCAAATTCCCTAGATGAACTGCACCTGGACGATCTCATACCCCCTGGCACCGCCAGGCGCATTGACCTCGATGGCGTCGCCGACTTCCTTGCCGATGAGCGCACGCGCGATCGGCGAGGAGATCGAAATGCGGCCGGACTTCACGTCCGCCTCCTGGTCGCCGACGATCCGGTAGGTCTTCTTTTCCTCGGTATCCTCGTCGACCAGCACCACGGTGGCGCCGAACTTGATCTTGTCGCCGCTGAGCTTGCTGACGTCGATCACCTCGGCCCGCGCGATATAATCTTCAAGCTCGTTGACGCGGCCCTCGTTGAGGCTCTGCGCCTCTTTGGCGGCATGATATTCGGCATTTTCGGACAGGTCGCCATGCGAGCGCGCTTCGGAGATCGCCTCGATGATGCGCGGCCGCTCTTCCTGCTGGCGCCAGCGCAGTTCTTCCTTCAATGACGCGAACCCCTCGCCTGTCATCGGGACCTTGTTCATGATGCCTGACCTTTCCTGCTGCCACCCCCGCGTTTCGGGGAAAGCCTTGTCGATGGTACAAAAAGAAAACGGGTCCGGCAGCCTCGGGCTAACGGAACCGTTTCACCGCAATTTCCCTGAATATAGCAATCTTCGCGGGTTTTTCACGCCCAAAAATCGGTTTTGTAAAAATCATCCCCGCATTCATCAGCCGGGGGCGGTGAATGAGACTGGGGGCAACAAAAGCGGCCGCGATCGCTCGCGGCCGCTTAAAAGAGCCCTGGAATCTTTTCAGCTTCGCATAAAATGGTCGATCTGCTCGGCCAGCATGCCGTATTCGCGCGAACCCTTGCCGGTCCGCTTCTCGATTTCCATCAGCTGTTGCTGGGCGCCGGCCAGATCGCCGATCTGCAGATGCGCTTCGCCGAGATATTCACGCACCAGCGTGTAGTCCGGATCGATGCGCAGCGCTTCCTCGTAATAGCCGAGGCCGACTGTGACGCGGCCGGAATGGCGGTGCGAATAGCCGAGATAGTTGAGGATGCGCGGATCCTGCTTGTTGGCGGCAAGGCTGAGCACGGCGATCGCCTCGTCATAGCGCCCGGCCATCGCCAACGCATGGCCGGCATCATAGATGCTGTCGTCGTCGAGCATGCCCTCCTGGGGTGCGACGCACTTTTTCTTCTTCTTATCCCAGACTTCGCCCTTCTTGCATTGGGTGACGGTCTGATCGCTGCCGCCACTGTCACCGCCGGCGGCGAACACCGGAACGGCAAGGAACTGCAGCGCGACAAGGGCAGTCGCCGCCTGGATCAGCACTCTTTTATGCATCGAAACCTCCTGGAGGGGTGAGAATGCAACACTAACGCCGGTCGGCTTGCGTTTCATCCCGGAAAATTACGTGCGGGAGAACATCAGGTGACGGATGCTGCGAATCCGCTATCATCCGGCAAACGACCTGAGGGAGACGGCCCTTGCAGCGGCGGCTTGAAAAGGACTGGGAGCTTTCGATCGGCCCCGACACGGTGCGCTTGTTCATCCTCAAGGCCAAGGCGCTGAGTGCGGCCGTCAATGAAGACTATGCAGATGGCGCCGAGCACGAGGTCGAACTCGACGGCGAGTCCCATGTCAACCATCACCATGACGGCCTTGCCGAGGAAAGCTCGGAGAATCTGACCGAGGAAGAGCTGCGCGAGCTGATAAACGACCTCAATGTCGATGAAGCAGCCGAGCTGATCGCGCTGGCCTGGGTCGGTCGCGGCGACTACGACGCCACCGAATGGGCGGACGCGCTGGCGGCAGCGCGCGAACGCGCCAACAAGCGCACCGCGAAATACCTGCTCGGCATGCCGCTGCTCGCCGACTGGCTGGAGGAAGGGCTGGAAGCGATCGGTGCGTAACGACGCGGTTACCGTTCGTGATGGGGCCAAGGCAACTTTCCTCGCGTCGGCGCCGTTGACGGCGATGGGGTCGATTGTCTTTTCCCGAATATGCAGGATCGCGTTCGTCATGGCCGTCACGGTCTTGCTGGTGATGCCGGCCGAGGCGAGACATCGCCATCGGCATCACGAGCCGTTGACACCGAGGATAGAGCAGCCGTTGACACCAAGAGCCGAACAGTCCCTTAAACCGCGAGGCGGAAAGCGCCTGAAACCACGAAGACACCGGTCGGTGACGCCGAAGCAGGCACAGCAGAAAACGCTGCCGCCGCTACCCTTGCCTGCCGATGTGCCGATGCCCAGACCCGGCATTTCGGGATCCGGACCCGCCATTCCAGTGCCGGAACCACGCCCGGCGGACGCTGCGAACACCGCCGGCGCGCCCGACCGTTCCAATGAAGAAAAATCCCGCCAGGAAAAGCAGGCACTTCCCGAGCCGCCGGCTCCCGAACCCTCAGCCGATACGGAAAGCGAACCGGAGCCGCCCGCGGTCGCGCCAACGCCGACACCAAAACCCGACATCGCGGAGCCCGAGGCTCAGCCGCCCAACATTGGCCCGCAGCCGTCGCAAAAGCCGGCCGATGCAGACGACGAGAAGATGCTGCCAGACCCGCGCTCGGCCGACATGCCCGATGAAAAAATGCCGGCCGAGGAAGTCGCATGCCGCGAACGGCTGAAGATGCTCGGCGTCGAATTCGAAGAACACAAGGCGGAAAGCCAGGCCGAAATCGGCTGTTCGATCCCCTATCCCATCGTGCTGAAGACCCTTGGAAAGTCCGTCGCCATCGGCCCCGCCACCGAGCTCAACTGCAAGATGGCCGAGGCAATGGCGCGTTTTGCCGCCGATGTCATCCAGCCGGCTGCGAAAGCCGAATTCGGTGCGGACCTGAAATCGATCGGCCAGGCGTCGGCTTTTGTCTGCCGGCCACGCAACGGCACACGAAAACTGTCGGAACACGCGTTCGGCAACGCACTCGACATCGCCAGCTTCACGCTGTCGGACGGCAAGAAGATCGAGGTCGGCCCAGCGCCGCCGGAGAAAGACGCTAAATTCCTCAATGCCGTGCGCAAGGCGGCCTGCGGACCTTTCAAGACGGTGCTCGGTCCGGGCGCCGATCCTGATCATTCCCTGCATTTCCATCTCGATCTCGAACCGCGCCGGCACGGCGGGACGTTCTGCCAGTGAACATGGCTGATCCAGCCGCGTGCCGCAATTCGGCCGCAGGCATGAACGCGGGCGCTGAGTTTTCCTTTACCCTTGATCGTTAAAATGCCGGATATCCATCAACGGGATTCCGCCAATGGCCGGCAAATTTCGGGCCGTGTTTTTCGCCACCGCGCGCCAGTCAAAATATCCAGCAATGCTGACCGCCGGCCTGGCGCTGGCGGCGCTTTCCGCCTGCAACACCGGCAGTGTGCTGTCGCTGGAGCCGGCCGTCGACGTCGGCGCGCAGACGGCTGCCGTGCCGCAATATGCCGGCATGCAGAAGCTTGTCCCTTCCAATCCGTACATGACGCAGGCCGCTTATCCGCGCATGGACGAGCCGATGTCGCCCGTCGAGCAGATGCCGGCCAGCGAAACCGACTGCCGGCAGCAATTGAAGCGCCTCGATGTCGCCTACACCGACCTGGCGCCGATCCATGAAGGCCAGTGCGGCATCGATTATCCGGTCAAGGTTTCGGCCATCGGCAACATCCAGATGAAACCCGCCGCGACCCTCACCTGCGACATGGCCGCCACCTTTGCCGGCTGGACGAAGAACGAGCTCGTCCCCTCCGCCCGCTGGCGTTATTTCTCCGGTGTCAAGACCATCCACCAGGGCTCCAGCTATTCCTGCCGCAGGATTGCCGGCGAAGGTGTACTGTCCGAGCACGGCAAGGGCAATGCGCTCGACGTCATGAGCATCGAACTCAACAATGGCGACGACATCGACGTGCGCAAGCCCGGCCTGTTCGCCTTCCGCACCCGGGGCTTCCTCAACAATGTACGCGCCGACGGCTGCCAGTATTTCACCACCGTGCTCGGCCCCGGCTACAATTACGACCACCGCAACCATTTCCATTTCGACATCAAGAACCGCAAGAACGGTTATCGCGCCTGCCGTTAGAAAGAGATCAGCCTAGTCGGCGCCACCGGTTGAAGCGGCGATTTGCCGTGCGACCAAGTCCTGGATGCGCCAGAGATTCCGGTCGCGGATGCCGCTCTCTTCAAGCTTGCTCACGGTCCTGAACAAATACTGCGCCGAAGAGCCCCAATGACCGGCAGCCCGTGCCAGAGTGTCGGCAACCTGCTCCAATGGCAACCGGCCGGCATAGGCCCTGCCATCCGGCGCCGCGACGAAGGCCAAGGCATGCAGCGGCCCGTCCTTGGTCTTGACCTTTATCCAGCATGGCACGTTGGTTGGCGGGTTGGCATCGATCTCGCGGCGCATCAACTGGCCGAGTTGCCCGAAATGGTCTTCCGCGGGCAGCCGATAGACGATGCCGTTGCAACTGCCGCCTCGATCGAGCGCCAGCATCAGGGCCGGCAAATCACGGGTTCCGCGCCAGCGGGTCAGCTTCAGGCAAAACGAGCGGTGCCATCCCGGCGCCGTGGCCGGGCGCTGCTCGACATGGGCGAATTCGGGGTTCCAGATCAACGACCCGTAGGCAAAGACCCAAAGCGTGTCGGGACGATGCTGCGAAAGCAGCTTTTCGACCAGGCCATCGAACTCCGCATCGGTGTGCTCGCTGGTTCCGGGCTCTGGCCCGGGATCAGGCTCGACACGCTCAACTTGCGCGACAAGCTCGGCGGTCAACGCCATTGGCTTGCGGCCTGCCAGCTTCCGCTCCATTGCTGCCCCCACGAAGAAACGATGGCCCACGATAAAGCGGCGGCGCGCTGCTGGCCATTGATTTCCAGGGTCCCTCGGGCAAAAGATACCGCACGGATCGGGCGGCGTTCATGAGCCAGCGAAGTTTTCGGCGACGCGTTGCAATCTGGGTGGCGACCTTGCTGGCCGCCTATCTGGCGCTCGCCTATTTCGCCGCACCGGAATTCTGGACGTTTCACGATCGCGGCTTTCGCAAGCACAGCTTCGAGATGGTGACGCACACGCCGCAAGGCATTCCGGGCGATCCCATCAATGTCGGTCTTGTCGGTACGCGAAAGGAAGTAGTCCACGCCTTCGCCATCGCCGGCTGGGACACCGCCGACGCCGTGACCCTGAAGACCGCGATCGAAATCGGTGAAAGCGTGCTGTTCGACCACCCCTACCCCGATGCGCCGGTCAGCAGGCTGCTGTTCGATGGCCGCGCCCAGGATCTCGCCTTCGAAAAGCCGGAGGGCCTCAGCGCCGACCGCCGGCATCATGTGCGCTTCTGGCAGACCGAGGCAAGCGGCGACGATGGCCGGCCGCTGTGGCTGGGCTCGGCCAGCTTCGATCGCGGCGTCGGCCTCAGCCACGACACCGGCGCCGTCACCCACCATATCGGCCCCGACATCGACGCCGAGCGCGATTTCCTGGTGCGCGACCTGGCCACCGCCGGCACGCTGATCTCGACCAGCGACATATCGGGCGTCGGCGCCACCAGTACGGGCCGCAATGGCGGCGGCGATCCCTATTTCACGGACGGCGAGGCGATTGTCGGCATGTTGAAGCAGCTGCCATGACCCATCGCAAAAGTCAGTTCGTGGTGATCACGATCTTGCCGAACGGCCCTTTCTCCAGATGCTGCAAGGCCTGTGGCACCTCGTCGAAGCCAAAGACCTTGTCGATGACCGGCTTGATCGCCAGCGCCTCGATCGCCTGATTCATACGTTCGAAGGCGCGGCGATGGCCGACCGACAGGCCCTGCACGGTGATGCGGTTGCGCATGAAGGGCACGATAGGGAAGCTGAGCTCCATCGCGCCCAGCAGGCCGATGATCGACAGCCGGCCGTCGGCGGCCAGCGCGTTCAGCGATCGCCGTGCATTGTCGCCGCCGACCATTTCCAGCACGTGGTTGACGCCCAGCCCATTCGTCAGCTCACGCGCGGCCTCGTCCCAGGCCGGTTGCGTGCGGTAGTTGATCCCTTGCCAGGCGCCGAGCTTTCTTGCCCGCTCAAGCTTTTCGTCGCTGCTTGAGGTGACGATGGCGCGCAGGCCGAACGCGGTGGCGAACTGCAGCGCAAACAGCGACACGCCGCCGGTGCCCTGGATCAGAATGGTCTGGCCCGGCACCGGTCTGGTCGCTTCGGCCATGGCGAACCAGGCCGTCAGCGCCGCGATCGGCAATGTCGCGGCCTCGATGTCGCCGAGCGATGGCGGCGCCAGCACCGCGGCGTCCTCGCCGAAGATGACATGATCGGAAAGCATGCCCGACAGCGACGACCCCAGCGTGTGCTTATGCAGCACTGGCGGTGCGTCGCCATCCGGCCAATCGGCGATCACCTGGCCGAGCACGCGCTGGCCGACCTGAAAGCGGCTGACCGCACTGCCGACGGCCACCACTTCACCCACCGCGTCGGATGTCGGCACGAAGGGAAAGGCAAGATCGGGGACCAGCACGCCGTCTACGATCATCTTGTCCTTGTAGTTGAGCGACACGGCCTTGGTCCGCACCAGCAAATCGTGCGGCCCTGGCTCGGGTACCTTGCCTTCCACCTGGCTTAGCCTCGACAGGCCAAAACCGCTCATCTGCCAGGATCTGTTGATTGGGGTGCTCATGTCGCGTCGCGCTCCGTGCGTTGATGCAGGCGAGACATTTATGCCTTTCGACTATAGAAAATAGTGCTTTCGTGCGGTATAATTTGACACTGATTGCGGACTAAAAGTCGACAATAGGAAATCGCCATGGAAACGGCCGACCTGCAAGGCATCGTCGCGTTCGTTCAGGCGGTGGAGGCCGGCAGCTTCACCAGCGCCGGCGAGCGGCTGCATGTGACGAAGTCGGCGATCGGCAAATCGATCGCGCAGCTGGAGCAGAGACTCGGCGTTCGCTTGCTGAACCGCACCACCCGCAGCCTCAGTCCGACCAGCGAAGGCGTCAGCTATTATGAAGCTTGCGTCCGGGCCCTTGCCGAGATCGAAGCCGCACAGTCGCTGCTTGCCTCGCGCCGGCAGGTCCCGTCTGGCCGGCTTCGGATCGACGTGCCGCTGGCCTTCGGCCGACGCTGCGTGGCCCCCGTGCTGTTCGAGATTTCGAGGGAATTTCCGGACCTGACGGTGGAAGTCTCCTTCAATGACCGCCGCGTCGACCTGATCGAGGAGGGCATCGACCTGGCGATCCGCATGGGCGAACTCGACGACAGCCTGTCGCTTGCGGCCAGGCGCCTCTACGCCCAGCGCTCGGCCATATGCGCGGCTCCCGACTATCTCGACAGGCATGGCCGGCCGCAATCGGTCGAGGATCTCGCCGATCACAGCGTCATTGGCTACGGTCGCGAGGGCATCGTCCGTCCCTGGGTGATCAGGCATTCCGACGGCCATCTCGCAACCTTCATGCCCAAGGCGCGACTCGTTCTCGGCCATGGCGAACCGATGCTGGATGCAGCGCTCGCCGGCTGCGGCATCGCCTTCCTGCCGACATGGCTGGCCGCCGACAGCCTCAAAAGCGGCGATCTCGAAATGGTGCTGTCGGACTGCCTGGTCGAGAACATCGTCGTGCATGCCGTCTGGCCGGTAACGCGCGCGCTCACGCCAAAGGTACGGGTTGTCGTCGACGCCCTCGTCGAACATTTTTCGACGCCGCCCTGGGATGCCGCGTGACCGAAATGCCGGTCATTTCTCAAAAATCACGTCAGACTATTTTCGAAGACCGCGCCGCAATGCTATTGACCGCTCATGTTATACGTAGAAATCGCTATCGTGGTCGTCCTCATCTGTGTGAACGGCCTTCTGTCGATGTCCGAACTTGCCATCGTCTCGTCGCGACCGGCCCGGCTGAAAGCGATGATCGACCGCGGCATCAATGGCGCCGGCCGCGCGCTCGAGCTTGGCTCGAATCCCGGCAAGTTCCTCTCCTCGGTGCAGATCGGCATCACCCTGGTCGGCGTCCTCTCCGGCGCCTTTTCCGGCGCCACGCTCGGCGAACGGCTGGCGCAGTTCCTGGCCTCGACCGGCATCCGCGAGACCGTCGCCGATCCGCTCGGCGTCGGCATCGTCGTCGCCATCATCACCTATTTCTCGCTGATCGTCGGCGAGCTGGTGCCCAAGCAGATTGCCTTGCGCGACCCAGAGCGGGTCGCCGCCAGGGTCGCTCCGGCAATGACCATCCTCGCCACCATCTCGGCGCCGCTGGTCTTCCTGCTCGACTTCTCCGGCCGCACCATATTGTGGCTGCTCGGCCAGCGCGGCGAAAGCGAGGAGAAGGTCACCGATGAGGAGATCAAGATGCTGGTCGCCGAGGCCGAGCATCACGGCACCATCGAATCCGACGAGCGGCGCATGATCGCCGGCGTCATGCGGCTTGGCGACCGCGCCGTGCGCGCGGTGATGACGCCGCGCACCGAGGTCGACTGGATCAATCTGCAATCCGACGAGGCGGCCATCCGCAAGCTGCTCATGGAAACCCAGCATTCGCGCCTGCCGGCAGGTGACGGCGGCGTCGATGTCATGATCGGCGTCGTCCAGACGCGTGACGTGCTGGCGGCGTTGCTTGCCGGCCGCGTGCTCGACCCGCGCAGGCATGTTCGCGCAGCCCCCATCGTCTACGACCAGGCCGACGCGCTGGATGTGTTGCAGAAGCTGAAGGAATCCGACGTGCCGATGGCGCTGGTGCATGACGAATACGGCCATTTCGAAGGCATCGTCACCCCGGCCGACATTCTGGAAGCCATCACCGGCGTGTTCCGCGCGGACACAGACGCCGGCGACGAGGAGAACGCGGTCAAGCGCGAGGACGGCTCGTGGCTGCTCGCCGGCTACATGCAGGCCGACGAGATGGCCGACATTCTCGGCATCGACCTGCCGGAAAACCGCGATTACGAAACCGTCGCCGGTTATGTGCTGTCGCACATGCACCATCTGCCGGCGACTGGCGAATGCGTCGACGCGCAGGGCTGGCGCTTCGAGGTGGTCGATCTCGACGGCCGCCGCATCGACAAGCTGATCGCCACCCGCCTGCCCGGCGCCCACCGCGAGGCGGTGCGCTGACATGTTCGAATGTCAGCTTTTGACCGGTTAGCTGACGCCGCCCTCTGCCAGAGGTCGAACTGGTTTCAACAAACCGAAGAAGCCAATGATGCGCGTTATCCGTTTCTGCTCCTCATCTAGAAAAGCGATGTCCAGGCCCTCGGGTAAAGACGAACCGTCAGGCATCACAAACTTCCACGCGAAGCGCGCGACGCCGTGATGAACATCCACGTTGCTGGTCCGCAGAATGCAGGCACCAGGATGCTTGCTCTGAATTCCTGCAATGTGGGCTAGCAGTTCTTCGGCACCAACAGCGTGAACGGTTGGATCTGTATACGTCGCGCCATCGCTCAAGACCGATAGCAGCGACGCCCGCCGCTTCTCGGCGTTTTCGGTGGACCACGATGCACAATACTTATCAATGAGATGCGTCAAAGGCATGCTACTTCCCTGTCGCCAGAAAATGCGAGAGCGCGGCGAAATCATCGTGCAAGTGGCCCGCCGCTATGGCCCGTTTGAATATCGCATCATAACCATCGACTATTGAACGGTCGATTCCGCGGAACTGCATCAACTCCAACAGATGCTGCATTGCGCCGTGGTGCGCCGAGATCGACGAGAGCGTTTCGTTATCGCTGGCAAATCGGCCAGCGCTCGTCCGCTTGATGAGGTCGGTCACCAGGCCGTCGATGACCGGCGCCGTCGCGGACCACTGCCGCGCCAGTTCTCCGAGTTCGATCTCTTCGGCCTGCGACACGGCGATCGCATGGAGCGTCCCGAACAGAGCGCCCCACATGATAGCCAGCAGTGCGCTATCGAGCGCGTTCGCACGCCCTGGTTCTTCGCCAACATGCTGGACATTGCCACCCAAGGCGCGAAACACATCGCGGTTCGTGTCGAAAGCCTCCCTTGGCCCGGCAAGCAGGATGGTCCCGGCGTCCGTGCCGATATAATCCGGCGTCGCCATGATCGCGCCATCAAGGTAGTTTGCGCCGTGCTTCGTACACCATTCAGCGGCTTCCCGTGCGCCACTCGGCGTCCCCGAAGTCAACTCCACGATCAGCTTGCCGCGAATGGCTGAGGCGATGGCGTCACTGTGGAGAAGCGCTTTTGTCGCCTCATAGTCGCTGACATTCACAATGATGATCTCGCCTGCGTTCACGGCTTCCTCCACGGAGGACGCGGCGATTGCGCCCAGCCTGGCGAGTGGATCGGTCTTCTGTCTGGTTCTGTTCCAGACAGTCGTCGGATATCCCGACTGAAGCAGGCTGCCGGCGAGCGCCGAGCCCATACGGCCCGTTCCAATGACCGTGATTGAAAGCTTCATTCCACACTCCATATCAATTGGCGGCGTCAGACCGCGTTTTGCTGTGATCGTCTTGAGAGGTATGTCAAAACGAGCGGCGCGCGATACGCACCCGGGCGTAAGTGGTCACCAGAAGGTAAGGAACGCGCGATGAACAATTCCGCGGACAATGGCTTTGCAGCGGCCGTCAGGATGGTCGAAGGAAAGTGGAAAGTAGATATCCTTTGCGAGCTCGGAACGGCGTCGCGCAGATTTGGTCGATTGAAACAGGCGCTTTCTGGCATCAGTGAAAAGATGCTGGCGCAACAATTGCGAGAACTGGAGGCCGACGGCCTTGTCGACCGTAAAGTCTTTTCCGTGGTTCCAGCGAAGGTAGTCTATTCGCTGACAGAACGCGGCGCGGCGCTCAACGCAGCAGCAGGTTCACTATGTCTGTGGGCCGAGCAATTCGGCCTGCCCGGCTGCCCTCAGATTGCCAATGGCGTACATATGGATGCCCTCTGATGCATGTCGCCCAAAGCGACCTCGGTTTGGGAGAACGACATGCATAAAAACGAGGATCTAAAACGCCTGAACCCGTTCGTACGGGACACGCTTCAGGGGTGCGACGCGCTGGATGTCCTGTCGAGATTAAAGGCGTTCCGATGGTGCTGGTCATGACGAGTACTACCGTTTCGCACCGCCACAACGGCCGGCATTCTCCCACCGGGCTCCGTCGCCGGCTATGTGCTGGCGCACATGCATCATGCCGGCGACTGGCGAATGCGTCGACGCGCAGGGCTGGCGCTTCGAGGTGGCGATCTCGACGGCCGCCGCATCCCGCCTGGCAGGCGCCCATCGCGAGGCGGTGCGCTGACGCCCGAGCAATTGCGGCATTCGCTCTATCGTTCCCAGAAGGACTTGGCGATCTCTCCCTCGACCTGCTCTATCGTCAGGCCGATATCGTCGATCAGATGCGGATTGTCCTTCGACATCTGCCTGAGTTGCCAGCGAAAGCGTATCCGTTCGCGCCAGGTCCGATCGTGCCAGCTCGCTATGATGCTTCGCAGGGTCTTCAGGAGCCGGCGCGATGCCGGCCGCACGGGCGTTCCCGGTCGCGCTGCACAACGCTGGGCTGATGCAAGTGTATTGGTCATGGCAACCTCCATATGGTTTGAGGGCCTAGGGCTCTCGATGAGGTTGAATTCTGCAGGATACGGACGGCGCCGTAATTAAGCCCTCCCAAATAGTTCTCAAAACTTCCAAACGAGCTAGAGCAGTTCACCGGTTCACGGAACCGGTAACCTACTCTAACCCTTTGTTTTGACGCAATTCCGAACAGAAAACCGCTTCACACTTTTCCTGGAATTGCTCTATAGATGCGCCTATGGGATCGCGTTTTGCCTTTGGTCCGTTCGTGCTTGATCCGGGTGCGGGAACGCTGCTTCGGAACGACGTCCCCGTTGCCGTTGGCTATCGCGGGCTGAGTCTGCTTGCAGCACTCGTCGGGCGGCCCGGTGAAATCTTGGGAAAGGCCGAGTTGATGGACGCTGCATGGCCGGGCACGGCCGTGGAGGAAGGCAACCTCACCGTCCAGATCGCGCAGTTGCGCAAGCTGCTTGGTCCTGTCGGCGAGAACGGCGAATGGATATCCACCGTTCCGCGCGTCGGCTACCGTTTCACGGGGGCCGTCGAACAGTTCGGCGAGGCCAAGCGAAAATCCTTGCCGCTGCCCGACAAACCATCGATAGCCGTGCTGCCCTTCGTCAATTTCAGCAACGATCCCGAGCAGGATTCCTTCGTGGACGGGTTGACCGAAGACCTGATCACCGACCTGTCCAGGATCTCCGGCCTGTTCGTCATCGCCCGCAACTCGACCTTTGCCTACAAGGGAAAAGCGATGGACGTGCGCGAGATCGCCGGGGACCTTGGCGTGCGCTACCTGCTGGAAGGCAGCGCAAGACGCGCCGCGGGGCGCGTGCGCATCAACGCACAGCTGGTTGACGCGGTGAGCGGCGATCATCTGTGGGCGGAACGCTTCGATCGCGGCCTGGACGACATCTTTGCCGTTCAGGACGAGGTGACGGCCAAGATCGTGGAGGCATTGCTTGGCCGTCTGCGCACGCTGCCGCCGCGCAACCGGCCCAGCAATCTCGAGGCTTACGATCTCTGCGTGCGGGCGCGCAAGCTGATCGACGACTCGCCTCAGATGGCGCAGGAAGCGCATCTGATGCTGACGCGCGCGGTGTCGCTCGATCCCGGATACGCCGAGCCCTATCGCTGGCTTGCCATGAACCACTGGATGGGACAGGTGCATTGGGGCGGACCAACCGAAGCTGCCCGCAGCGTTGCCTTGGAGCTGGCGCGCAAGGCTGTGGCGATCGATCCCAACGATGCTGGCTGTCGCTGGATCCTGGCCTACCTGCTTGCCTATGAGCGCAGCTTCGCCGAGGCGGATGCCGAATTCGCCAAGGCGATCGAGCTCGACCCGAACGAGGCCGACACCTGGGCGGCATTGTCCGACATCGCGGTCCTGGCCGGCCGGGTCGAAGAGGGTCTCGAGCACATCCGCAAGGCGTTCCGGCTGAACCCGTTTCCGGCGAGCTGGTACTATCTGACGCTCGGCCAGGCGCAATATGCGGCGCGCGACTATCAAGCCGCTATCGAGACGTTGCGCCGTGACGAGACCTATCGCACAAGCTCACGCCGTTTCCTGGCGGCAAGCCTGGCGCAACTCGGCCGGCTGGACGAGGCGCGCGCGGAGGCCGAGCTGTTTCTCGTCGGCAACCCGCATTTCACAACCCATCACTGGGCGACGACCGAGCCATTCCGCGACGCCGCTACGCTCGAGCATTTCGTCGATGGTTTTCGCAAGGCCGGTCTTCCGGAGTGACGCGCCGGCATCCGGCCTGCCCGCAGCAAAGGCGAAGTGGTGCGCTAACCCGGATCTAGGCATGGGCATGATCTCGGTGGCGCGAGACCTTCTCGCGGTTACCGCAGGTGCGCATGCTGCACCAGCGCCGCTTGCCGCCTCGCGACGTATCGAGGAAAAGCCAGCCACAGCGAGGGCAGGAATGCAGCCTGTCGCGCGGCAAGGTGAAGAACGCTTCGATGGACAGCATGGCCAGCAAGGCGGTGACGGCGTCCGGGTCCCGCCACCGGGCAAGGCCAAGCTCCGGCCTGGTGCGATCCAGCTCTATAGACCCGGCGGCAAGCGAGCTTGCCGTGCGCGAGAATAACACGCCTAGAGCAATTCCAGGAAAAGTGTGAAGCGGTTTTCCGTCCGGGATTGCGTCAAAACAAAGAGTTAGAGCAGCTCGCCGTTTCCGTGAAACGGTGAAAGGATCTAGCGGTTCGACCGCGGACGGTTTGCCCGCGGCGATTGACTCGAAGACCTGAAATGACGCCTCCCGCACTTCGCGGACCCGTTCCACGAACCGCCCATCCGCTATCTCGGCGACGGCCTGCGCCTGGCGATCGTCGGCAAGCCCTGAGGCGTTGAACCAGTTCGCAACATCCCGGACGGACTTAAACAGTTCATTATCAGCTGCTGGCACCCGCCGGTCGAACACGGCGTTCGACAGGTCCAAAGCGGGATGCCCGCCTATGAAGTGATCCGGCACCCATTCGGTGTGTGCATCGCCCATGGAACATAACCTCATTAGCCGGATTATACGGTTATGATGTAACCACTATCATACGGATATGTGGTGTCAAAGCCATAACACCGCCAGATCGGCGCGGAACCCCTGGGAGAGAGAGGATGTGCAGCAATCGTTACAAGACCCGCCACGAAACCATCAATGTCGACGGCCTCGACATCTTCTACCGTCATGCCGGCGATCCCGGCAGACCGGCAATCCTGCTGCTGCACGGATATCCGACTTCGTCGCACGTCTATCGCAATGTCATCGAACCGCTGGCGGAGACAGCCTATGTGGTGGCGCCGGATCTGCCCGGTTTCGGCTTTTCGTCCGCCCCTTCCATCGATGCTTATGACTACACGTTCGAGAACCTGGCCAACACGATAGAAGCCTTCATCGAGGCCCTCGGCCTCCAGCGATTCTTCCTCTACATCACTGACTTCGGCACGCCCGTCGGCTATCATCTCGCCACACGGCGGCCGGATCGCATCCTCGGCCTGATCGCGCAGGACAGCAACGCTCATGACGAGGGGCTGGGACCGGAATGGGACGCGCCGAAGGCGTTCTTCGCCGAACCGACTGAAGAAAACCGCGCCAAACTGCCGGACTGGATGAATTTCGAGGGGACCCGGAACCAATATATCGGCGGTCTCCCCGAGCGTCTGAAGGTGTTGTTTCCGCCCGAGGGTTGGTATCTCGATACGGAGCGTCTGGCGAGGCCCGGCAACACCGACATTCAGTTCGAACTCTTCACCGATTATGGCTCGCACATCGCCCGCTTCCCGGCCATCCAGGCCTATCTCCGCGACCAACAGCCAGCATGCCTCGTGCTGTGGGGACGGCACGACGCCTTCTTCGCGCTGGACGAGATCATGGCCTACAGCCGCGACCTCGACGCAGTCGAAATCCATGTCTTTGAGAGCGGACACATGCTTCTCGAAACGCATCATCGCCAATGCGCGGCTCTCATCGCTCACTTCATCCACGAGGTGGAGACTGGGGTATTTCGCGAACCTGCCGGGCGCTGAACGTCGGCGCTCAAACCGCCACTTCGATGGGCTCGGCAAGCCTGGGATTGGCCCGCGCGGCGATCAGGCAGCCGGCGACGATCAGGCACGCTCCGGTCAAGGTGGTCCAGGTCGCCTCCTCGCCGAAGAAGAACCAGCCGAGCGCGACCGCCCAGATAAAGGCCGAGTATTCCGTCGGGATCAGATATTGCGCTTCGGCGCGGGCGTAGGACCAGCTCATCAGGAACTGCCCGGCAAGCGACAGCACCGTCACCCCGGCCAAAGGAAGCCAAAGATTGCTCGGTAGGGCGACGGCAAGCCAGGGTGCTGCGAGGCCGAGGAGGATGGCAACGCAAAGGTTCTGGAACAGCATGATCTCGATGGGCTTGGCCAACTGCGCCTGTTGCCGGGCGAGGATCAGATTGTAGCCGTAGAACACCGTCGACACGAGCACCGCTGCCGTGCCGAGCATGGCATCTTGCGAATAGTCAGCCTTCCCGAACTGGCCGGCCATGATGATGGCGACACCGGCAATGCCGGCCAAAGATGCCCAGACAGCCTGGCGCCGGATCCGTTCGCCCAGCAGCAGCGCGGCGAGAAACAGGGCAAACAAGGGCGCCACGAAACTGAGCCCGATCGCCTCCGCGAGCGGCAGCCTGGCCAAGCCCCAGAAGAAGGATATCAGGACGATGCCGACAATCGCGGCACGCAGCGCATGCAGCCTCAGCACCGGAACGGTTGGCGTTAGGCGCGGTCCCGCCAACCAGGCCGCGCCCGCGACCACGGTCGCGACCATGCTGCGCCACAGCAAGGTGTTGTAGACGCCGACCGCGATGACCAGGATCTTCATCGCCGCATCCATCCCGGACAGCAGGAAGATCGCAAGCGCGCAAACGAGCACCGGGATCATCGGGGAAACGGCGCCGGTCAGGCTGGATGTCTTCACGGCTTCACTCATGTGACGGATTGCAGCCGGATATATCAGGCCACAGGGCGCGACCAGATGGCAGTCCCGTCGATGTAGCAGTCCAACCCCGATTGGCGTCGTGTTCGCGGCTATCGCCATATCAGGGTATCAGTACCACCTTCCCGGTCGACCGGCGCTCATCCAGCAACCGGTGCGCTTCCCCGGCCTGGTCGAGCCGGAATCTGCCGCCGATCGTGACCTGAAGTTGGCCGCCTGCCGCCATTTGGAACAGTTCGGACAGGCTGGCTTTCAGCACATCGGCAGACAGCAGCGGCAGCAGCGCGAAACCCCTGAGTGACTGGTTGCGGCCGATCAACTGCTCCAGATCGGAGGCAGCGAGGCCAAAGCGCCCGAGCGCAGCAAACACCAGTTCGCCGCCAGGCGCCAAGGCCTCAAGCAAGGCAGCGGTGAGCGCACCGCCGACTGTGTCGTAGATGATGTTGGCGCCCTCCCCGCCGGTGAGGTCGCGGACGCGAGCGGGCCAGTCCGGCTTGGTATAGTCGACTGCGGCATCGGCGCCGAGCGACAAGGCGAAATCCAGCTTTGCCTTGCCGCCGGCGGCTGCGATCACCTGGCGTGCGCCCTTCAGCCTGGCCAGTTGGACAAGCAGCGTTCCCACACCGCCCGATGCGGCCGGCACCAGCACCGCCTTGTCATCGGGCGGGCTTTGCCGAAGCAGATGAAGGGCCGTCAGCCCCTGCACCATCAGCGCCGTGGCAGCCTCGAACGGCAGCGCATCCGGCAGCGGCACGACGAGATCGGCTGACATCGTCACCTGCTCCGCATAGCCGCTGTGGGGACGCTGCGACATGAACAAAGGCGCGGCCACGCGGCGACCCAGCAATTGTGCATCCACACCTTGCCCGACGGCCTCGACGACACCCGCCGCCTCGGCGCCCGGGATCATCGGCAGTTGCGGCGTTACCGCGTAGCGGTTCGCGCGCATCAGCACTTCGAAGAAGTTAATCCCGGCGGCATGGACACGGATCAGCACCTCGCCGGCCTGCGGCACCGGCGTCGGCAGATCGACCACCTCCAGCACCTCGGGACCGCCGAAGCGGCTGAGTTGAATGGCTTTCATGGCAAACTCCGATAGCACTGGCATCGGCAGCGGTTTGCCACTATCTGCGGAGCCTCGACTACACACTCATTTGTCCCCTGCTGACCAGGAGGTGACCATGGCAGATCCCAAGAGAATGCCGATCAAAAGACTGCCTGTGCTGCCGGCGGAACGGGCGCTGAAAGTGATCGCGGGTCGCTGGAAGGCGGTCATCCTCTACCATCTCTTCGATGGTCCCCGGCGGCTATCGGCACTCAAGGCGCTGATGCCGGGCATCACCCAGAAAGTGCTGATCCAGCAGCTGCGCGAAATGGAGGAGCACGGCCTGGTCAGCCGCGAGATCTTCGCCGAAGTGCCATCGCGCGTCGAATATTCGGCGACGCGCCTCGGCCTCAGCCTCGAGCCGATCCTGCTGGCGCTCTGCCAATGGGGCCAGCACCACGCCGACGAGTTGAACGAGACGGACCGCCTCGCCGACTGCATCATACGGCCGAGGCAGGCGACGCACGCCCAAATGGCATAAATCGAATTTGACGGGTGAGTTGCCGACGCGGGCTGCCAGACCGTCAATTGTCTACAGAACGGATCGGAAAATGCACCGCATAGCTTCGGGCGACCTTTATCAGACCTACGATCTTGGTGACTTGCGCATCACCTCCTTGCGCGATGGCTATGTCGACATGCCGATCGGACGGCTTCGGCAACGCCGCGACAAGCCATTTGGCGATGAATTGCCGCAACAAGTCGCGTTGGTTGGTGGTCAACTCAGGCTTTCCGTCAATGCCTTCGCGATTGACGATGGAAACGGGATCATCTTGATCGATACCGGCGCCTCGAACGCCTGGCATCCCACCATGGGCCGACTTCCCGAGGCGCTGGACGAAGCTGGCATCGATGCCGGACGAGTCCGTACCGTCTGCTTCACCCACACGCATCTCGACCACATCCATGGTCTTGTGCTTGCCGACGGCCGCGACGCTTTCCCGCGCCTGGCGCGCTTGCTCGTTCCCGGGGAAGAACTCGGCTTTTTTCGCGCCGAAGCGCGGCTCGAACGATTTCACGGCATGGCGGAACCCTTCGAAGCCGGAGACCGTATCGGGACACATGTCGACATTGTCGGCGCTCATGGCCATGAAGCGGGACACAGCTGTTTTCGTGTTTCTGCCGGCGGCGAACGCATTTTGATTTGGGGCGACACCGTTCACGTCCCATCGCTTCAGTTCGATCGACCTGAGGTGACATGGGAATTCGACGCCGATCAGGACCAGGCGCGCGAAAGCCGGTTGCGGTTGCTGGCGCTTGCAGCCGGCGATCATTGTTTCGTCGCCGGCGCGCATCTGGATTCGCCCGGTGTCGGCCGCGTCGTCCGATCCGGCGCCAGCTTTCAATTCGAGCCGCTATGATTGAAAAAGGGCGGCGCAAGACGCCGCCCCCGGATCCTTGGGAGGATAATTCGAATTGGCGGTCAGGCCGCCTTGACTTCCTCGGCAATGGCGTCGGCCTGACGCGCCGCCTTGAGCACCTTGGCCCACCACGCAACATCGTTGACCAGCGCGGTGGCGGCCTGGTTCAGATGCTCGAGGTCTTCCAGCTTCTTCTCGCCCTGGCGGACGGCGAGGAAATCGCCCCAGGCGATATGGACGGCCGACTTGACCGGCGCCATCTGCAATTCGACGGCATACAGTCTAAGCTGTTCGACGGCACGCGAGCCGCCGACGCTGCCATAACCGACGAAGCCGGCCGGCTTCTTGTTCCATTCATTGGCGGCGTAGTCGATGGCGTTCTTCAGCACGGCCGTCGGGCCATGATTGTATTCGGCGGCGGTGAAGATGAAGCCGTCGAATTCGGCGACCTTCTTCTGCCAGCGCTGTGCCACTTCGTTCTGCGACGGCGCCCAGGCGGAGGATGCGACCTCGTCGAAGAACGGCAGCGGGAAGTCGCGCAGGTCGACGATCTCGACATCGATGTCGGCATGCGACTTGGCGATCTTGGCGATCCACTTGGTTGGCACATCGGCGAAACGAGCGGCGCGCGTCGATCCGACGACGATGGCAATTTTGGGTTTGGACATAAGGGCTCTCCTTGCACGAAGTACTGGTATCATTTGGATACCTGCGCTATATGAGATACTGCAAACGCGATGCACAAGAAGGCACTTTTTTGTTACCGAGGCACCCACACCGCTCCGAAGACTGCCGCGCCATCTCGGAAATCCTGCAGCGCGTCGGCGACAAATGGACTGTTCTGGTCGTCGGCAAGCTGGGCGACGGACCGATGCGTTTCAATGAATTGCGCGCCGCCGTCGGCGGCATCTCGCAGAAGATGCTGACCACCACCTTGCGCGGCCTGGAGCGTGACGGCTTCGTCACCCGCACCGTGTTTCCAACCATTCCGCCGCGCGTCGATTATGAGCTGACCGAGCTCGGCCACGAGCTGCTGATCCCCGTCAGCGCACTGAGCGAATGGGCGCGCGCGAACACCATGCGCGTCAAGGCGGCGCGCGAAAAATTCGACGTCACGCACGCCTGAAACCCTTGCGCCGCAAGGGATTCAGCCCCGCACGCAACATCCGGCTTGCCTGATCGGAAATTCTATCTCGGCTGCGCGGATCGTTGCCCGAATGCACGCGCCGTTTTGGCTGGCGGATTGCCGCTCATGCCGTCCGCTGACGGCTGCCGCTCAGGCTCCTGACATGCGGACATCGCATCGCGCCGCGGCACAGGTATCACACCGTGCGCCCCGCTCGCCGGGAGCCTTGTCCTCATGCGTGCAGGCAATGCGCGAGATATCTTCCTTCACCTCCGCGTAGGCGGTCACGCCGAGCAGGCAGGTCGTCGCCACCAGGGCTGCCACGAGCCAACCGTTCAGCAGATGTTGACGCATTGTCTCTCCTCCGATTGCAGCAGGATCGGGCATGGAGGCAACCGTTGGATGTCGCGAAACGGGTCCGCTACATGGCCCCTGTTACAAACGGCCATCCCCGGCTCGCTCTACCTGATCCCAGCTATGTCGGCGTCAACCGATCCATGGCAGACTGGTACGATCGGCTGGGTATTTTCCGCCCCGGCTGCTACCGGTGAAAGCCGCCATTCGCGTCGAGGTTCATGTCGTACAAGGAATATCCCGCCATCGACCTGCCCCCATCGGAAGCACTGCTGCCGAGCCCGCTGCTTGTCGTCGAGGACGAGCCGATGATGCAGGTGCGGTTGCGCTCGATCCTGAAGGGCCTTGGCTATGCTCAGGAGGAGCTGTTTTTCGCCGGGTCGATCGCGCAGGCCAGGACCCTGCTCGTCGACCAGCCCTTTGCCATGGCGCTGGTCGATGTCGGCCTGCCCGATGGCAACGGCATCGACCTTATCGGCTCCCTGCACGAGCATGACGCGGCGCTGCCGATCCTCGTCATCTCGGCCTGGAGCAACGAAAACACCATCCTCGAGGCCCTACGTGCCGGCGCGACCGGCTACCTCCTGAAGGAGCGCGACGACATCGAGCTTTCGCTTTCGATCCGCAGCACCATCCGCGGCGGCGCGCCGATCGATCCCTTCATCGCCCGGCGCATCCTGGAACTGGTGTCGGCGCCGGCGCCGACCGGGCGTGCCCGTCCTTCCACCGACAGGCCGGGGCGCGGCAAGCCCGCGCTTGCGCCGCCGCCTCCCTTGACGCCGCGCGAGATCGAGATCCTCAACCTCGTTGCCAAGGGGCTTACCAATCGAGAGATTTCGGGAGTCCTTTCCCTCTCCAGGTTCACGGTCGAATGCCACATTCGCAACATCTACAAGAAGCTGTCGGTCAAATCCCGGACGGAAGCGATCTTCGAGGCGCGGTCGCAAGGCTTCTTGCCCTGATATTCCTGCTCCTCGTGCCGGGCGGCATCGCCTTTGCCGCCGGCGGGGCCGTGCCGTTCAAGACGATCGAGGCCGTGAGATCCGGCTGGGACGCCGCCGCGCCGCCGGCCACCGGCTGGACCAGCGTGACCTTGCCCGACGACTGGACGACGCGCTGGCCCGGTTTTCGACGGCGTGGTCTGGTATCGCCTCACCTTCGACAGGCCCGACGCGGCCGAACCGCTGGGCCTCGCGCTGAACTACTGGACACTGGCCGGATCGATCTCGGTCAACGGCGCGGAACTCGGCCGCGACGAATTCCTCGTCGAGCCGTTGACGCGCTCATGGAACGTGCCCCGCTACTGGCAGCTCGCGGCCCCGGTTCTGCATGCCGGCACCAACACGCTGCTGATCAGGGTCTCGGGCCTGGCGCCATACCAGCCAGGCCTTGGTCCGGTCCTGATCGGCCCGCCTTCGGCGACGCGTGCTCATTTTGTCCAGCAATTCTGGATTCGCCGCGGGCTGCCGGTCTTCTATCTCGGCGTCACCGCGGCGCTTGGCACCTTCTTTTTCGTCGTCTGGCTGCTGCGCCGAAGCCTGAAGGCCTATGGCTGGTTCGCCCTGATGACGATTGCGTGGTTTTGCTATTCGCTCAATTTCGTGGTGACGAGCCCTTGGCCGTTCGGGGCGACCGACACATGGCAGCGTTTCATCATGCTCTCCTTCATGGTCATGGCCGCCGCCTTCGTGCTGTTTGTCATCCGCTTTGCCGAGCGCCGCTTTCCCCGAGGGGAAGCCGTGCTATGGACCGCGCTGGCGATCGGCGCCGCAGCCCTGTTTGCCACGCCGCATTCCCAGCTCGGCCCGATGCTCAACCTGCTGGCCTTGTCCTGGTCGCTGCTTTATATCGGCGCCTGTTTCCTGTCGATCGGCCTGACCTGGCGCAGCGCTCGCCTGGACCACATCGTCCTCCATATCGTCAACGCGTTCACCATCGTGGCCATCCTGCATGACCTGATGACCTATCTCGGCATACTTCTTGGCAATGTCTACTACGTCACGCTGACATCCCAGTTCCAGATGGTCGGCATGGCGCTGGTGCTGGCCTGGAACTTCGTCGCCAACATGCGCCGCATCGAGGGGTTCAACGATGAGCTCACGGCCAAGATCGAAACCGCCAGGAAAGAACTCGCCCTCACGCTGCATCAGCAGCATGAGGTCATTCTGGCCAACACCAGGCTGGCCGAGCGCGTGTCCCTTTCGCACAATCTGCACGACGGCATGGGTGGCACCCTGGTCAATTCGATCGCCATGCTGGAACATGCGCCGCAGAACCTGCCGGCCGATCGCTTCCTGTCCGTCCTCAAGGAACTGCGCGACGAGTTGCGGGTGATCATCGACACCGCCGCCGACGACCAGACGGGCGGCCAGTCTCTGGCCGAGTGGATCGCACCGCTGCGCCGCCGCCACACGCTGGCATGTGAAAGCCGCGACATCGATTGCGTGTGGAACCTGACCGGGCTGGAGGACTGCCACCTGTCGCTCGCGCGAAGCCTCGATCTCGTCCGCATCCTGCAGGAGGGCCTGACCAACGTGCTCAAGCACAGCCAGGCAAGCTGCGTCGTCATCGACCTGCACCGGCGCGGCGAGACGCTGAGCCTGATGATCCACGACGACGGCGTCGGCTTCGATGCCGCCTCGGAGGCGCCCGTCCCGGGCACCGGCCTGCGCTCGATGCGGGCGCGGGCCGGACGGCTGGGCGGCACGCTCGAAACGCGGTCGCGGCACGGCGAAACCGTGCTGGCCCTGCGGGTGCCCGCCGACGCAATTCCAGGAATGGCATGAACGGTTTTCCGCTCGCACTCGCGTGAAAACGAGGAGATAGGCGGTTCGACATTGCCGCAGGCGACGAACCGCCTTGAGCCCCGGCATAGCTAGTTTCAACGATATCGCGAGCCGGGCTTTCGCGGGATGCTGCAGGCTGGAGAGATTCCAGCGCAATCGGGTTGTGCCGGACACGATGGGATTGACATGGGCCGGAAAGAAACCACTGAACTCATCAAGAAGGGTAAGGAAAAGATCCTGCGCCTGGGCGCCCCCCTTGCCGTCTCGCAACCGACGCATCGGGTGCCGTCACGCAATCTCACCCGCCCTCGGCAAGCTGACGGTCCACGCGTGGCCCTTCTGACCCGTCTTCTATGCGCGAGCGCGCTGGGGGCCGCCATGGCTGCACCGGTCGTGCTGACGTTCTCGCCATCTGTGGCACGGGCGGACGGCGGCGCGGGTGCTAGTGGCACGGCCGGAGGGCAAGGATACACCGGCGCCAATGGAAGCGACAGTACAGGTACGGGCGGCGGTGGCGGCGGCGCCGCCGGCGGGGGTGACGGCGGAAAAGGTGGGGACGGTGCCCAAGGCGGAGCCGGAGGCGCCGGTGACCTCGGCAGCGGCACCATCACCGGCGATGGTGGCGCCGGCAGCAGCGTCGCAAGGGGCGGCTTTGGCAGTGGAGGGGGGGGCGGAGCCGCGGGTGCCAATGGTGGAGGAGGTGGTGCAAGCGGCGTTGCCGGGAGCTTTTTCGACACATTTAACGGCAGCGACGGACAAGGTGTTGCGGGCGGAAATCCGGGAGGCTCGGGGGGGACGGCGGGAGGTGGCGGGGGTGGCGGAGGCAACGGCAATGGGGCTGGCACTTCAACGATCTCGATCGGTTCAACCGAACTGCTCCTGGGTGGGGGCGGGGGTGGCGGCGCTCTCGGCTATGGGGGGGGCAATGGCGGTGCGGTGACGTTTGGCGGCGGCGGCGGCGGTGGCTATGGGGCCATCGTGACGGGCGGCGGCTTGCAAAACACCAACAGCGGGACGATCAGCGGCGGCGGCGGCGGTGGCGGCCCTGGCAGCAAGGCCGGCGCAGGAAATGGTGGTGATGGAGGCGTTGGCATCATCTTCGCCAATGGCGGAGAAACCTTCACCAACAGCGGCACCGTTGCGGCCGGCGGCGGCGGTGGCGGCGGCGCCAGCTACAGCTTCAGCGACAGTATTCGAACCGCGGGGCCCGGAGGCAATGGCGGCGTTGGCGTGATCTTTACCGGCGACGGCGCCACCTTGATCAACAACGGCCTGATTCAAGGTGGCAATGGCGGCGGCGGTGGCGCTTCCTCGGCAGGAAATGGCAGCGGCGGCGCCGGTGGCGCTGGAATCGTCGGCTCCGGCCTCGCCATCACCAATACCGGCACGATCAGTGGCGGGGTCGCCGATGGCGGAGCCGGCGCCAGGGCAAACGCGGTCACCTTCACCGGCGGCGTGAACAGCTTCACCATCACCCAGTCCTCTGTCGTCAACGGTGTCGTGAAGGCGTTCAGCACGGCCGACACGTTCGGTCTTGGCGGTTCGGCCGGCGGTTCCTTCGACCTTTCACAATTGGGCGCGGCGGGCTCTTCCGCCCAGTACCAGGGCTTCGGCATCCTGGAAAAGTCCGGCACCGGCACCTGGACGGTTTCCGGCGCACCGGGTACGGTCATGGCCTGGTCCGTCACGCAAGGCATCCTCGATCTCGGCGCCACGACGCAGACCGCCAGCGGCTTCACGCTGACGGGCGGGGAATTGCGCAACGGCACTCTGAGCACCGCCGGCAGCTTCACCTTGAGCAACGGCATCGTGTCGGCGGTCGTCGGCGGGACCGGCTCCCTGGTCAAATCCGGCACCGGCACGGTCATCCTCACCGGCCTCAACACCTATTCGGGCGGCACCGTCGTCAACGGCGGCACGCTGAGGATCGGCGGCGACTGGGCGCTGGGCGATGTCTCGGGCGCCTGACCTTGAACGGCGGCGCGCTGCAGGTGACGGGCAGTCCCCTCAATTTCACGCTGGAGCGCCAGGTAATCCTCGGCGCCAATGGCGGTACCTGCGATGTCGGCGCCGGCAAGAACCTGATCCTCGACGGCGTGGTTTCGGGCGACGGGCAACTCGCCAAGACCAGTTCCGGCACGCTGACGCTGAACAGCGCCAACAGCTATTCGGGCGGCACGGCGGTGCGCGGCGGCGGCCTTGTCGTGGCGGCGACAGGTGCGCTCGGCGACGGGCCGGTCACGATAAACTCGAACGGAAGCGGGGGATGGGCCAAGCTCTATTTCTCGGGCAACGACGCCGCCAATCCGGTCAGCGCCCAGGATCTCTCGATCACCGTCGGGTCAGGCGACCTCAACTTCCAGCGCAATGCGACGGCGGGCGCGGCCACCATCGTCCTGGCGAAGGACGGCTACGGCGGGCTCAATTTCAGCACTGGAACCGATGCCGGCACGGCCAGCATCACCAATCAGGGCGGCGGCTTCGTCGCCTTCACGGGGGCAAGCGCCGCCAACGCGACCATCGTCAATGACGGCTTGGGCATACCGTATTATTTCAGCCGGACAACCTTCGACGGCGATTATTCGAGCAATGTGTCTTCCTCCGCCGGAGAGGCCACGATAACCAACCGGAATGGCGGCTCGACCGTTTTTTACGGACATTCGGACGGCGGAACCGCGACGCTGGTCAACGAGGCCGGCGGCACGCTCGATTTCCAGGGATCGTCGCAGGCGCAGGACGCTACCGTCGTCAACGGCGCCGGCGGCAGCGTGCTGGTGCGCTTCCGGGACCAGGACTCGGTGCTCGATGTCGGCTCGCTGTCGGGCGAGGGAGCCATACAAATCGACGATTCACAGCTTTCGCTCGGCGCGCTCGGTCATGACGACGTCATCGGCGGCGTGATTTCCGGAAACGGCTCCCTGACCAAGACCGGCACGGGCAAGCTGACGCTCAACGGACAGAACAGCTATGCGGGCCCGACCACCGTCGGCACGGGAACGCTGGTGGTGGGCGACGCCAGCCATGGCGACGCGAGCCTCGCCGGCGATGTCACGGTGGATTCCGGCGCGCGCCTTGGCGGCATCGGCACCATAGGCGGCAATGTCACCATCCTCGGCACGCATGGCGTCGGCAATTCCATCGGCGTCCAGACGGTCGGCGGCAACTATGTCAATCACGGCATATTCGAAGTCGAGGCGACCCCATCCGGCGCCGACAAGCTGATCGTCGGCGGCACGGTCGACATATCAGGCGCGACGCTCAACCTGGTCCTGACGCCGGCGACAGCCGAGAGCTGGAACCTGCGCAACGGGCCGTACACGATCATCCAGAACAATGGCGCGGCCGATGTCGCCGGCACCTTCGCCTCCGTCGGCAACCTCAACGACCTTCTCTTCCTCGACCATCTCATCAACTACAAGGGCGGCGACGGCAACGACATCACCCTCACCTTGGCGCGCAACGACGTTGCGGTCGCCAACGTCGCCACCACCGGCAACCAAATCGCGACCGCCGGAGCCCTCGACCGGCTGGGCGAAGGCAGTGCGCTTGCATGGGCCATGCTGCTGATGACCGACAAGGATGCCGCGCGCCTGGCGCTCGATGCCGCGTCGGGCGAGGTTCATGCCTCGGCCAAGGGGATGCTTATCGAGGACAGCCGCTTCGTCGCCGATGCCGCAACCGCCCGCGTCCGGGCGGCCATGGGCGACGTCACCGCTCCCGCCATGCCAGTGATGGCTTATGGCGAGGGCGGCCCGGAGCTGGTCGAGGCCGACACCAGCCGTTTCGTCGTGTGGGGGCAGGCTTTCGGCTCCTGGGGCACGGCGAGCGGCGACGGCAATGCCGCCGGCCTCGACCGCTCCACCGGCGGCTTCCTCGCCGGCGGCGACACCGCGATCGGCGAAGCCTGGCGGGTCGGCCTGCTGACCGGCTACAGCCACGCCAGTTTCGACGTCGACGATCGTGCCTCTTCCGGCTCCAGCGACACCTATCACATCGGCCTTTATGGCGGTGGACAGTGGGATGGCCTGGGCCTGCGCGGCGGCGTCGCCTACAGCTGGAATCGGATCGACACCAGCCGCAACGTCGTCGTTCCAGGCTTCGCCGATGCGCTGACGGCGAAGTACGATGCCGGCACCGCGCAGGTCTTCGGCGAGGCCGGCTATCGCGTCGAGACGCGCATGGCTGCCTTCGAGCCCTTCGCCAGTCTCGCCTATATCAACCTGCACACCGACGGCTTCACGGAAAAGGGTGGCGCCGCGGCGCTCACATCCGCGGCCTCGACCACCGAGACCACCTTCACCACGCTCGGCTTGCGTGCCTCGGCGGGCTTCGACCTCGGCGGGGTGCAGGCAACCGCGCAGGGTACGCTAGGCTGGCGTCATGCCTTCGGCGACACCACGCCGACTACGGACATGGCCTTCGCCGGTGGCGACCTCTTCACCATTGCCGGCGTGCCGATCGCCAAGGATACAGCCATTGTCGGGGCCGGGCTCGATTTCCGGATCGCCGACAGAACCACGCTGGGGATCAGCTACTCCGGCCAGTTCGGGACGAAAGCGGCCGATCAGGGCGTTCGCGCCACGATGGAAGTGCGGTTCTGATTTTACGGCTTGCGCGTCAGCCTTCGGCAGGAACCGCTTTCGGCTTGCCCTCGCCATCCAGCGCCACCATGACGAAATCGGCATGGGTGACCTTTTCCATCAGGTCGGAGAGGTAGCGCTGCGCCCAGGCCTCGACCTTGAGCGTCATCGAGGTGCGGCCGACGCGTTCGACATGGGTGTAGATGCACAGCGTGTCGCCGATCTTCATCGGCTTGGCGAAGGACATCTCTTTCACCGCAGCCGTCACCACGCGGCCCTTGGCGCGCTCGGCGGCACGGATGCCGCAGGCGAGGTCCATCTGCGCCATCACCCAGCCGCCGAAAATGTCGCCGGCCGCATTGGCATCCGAAGGCATGGCCAGGGTGCGCAGCGTCAGATCGCCAAGCGGCCGTCCTTCAGCGTAGTGCACCATAGGAGAATTCCTTCGAGACCGGCCGCCCTCGATCCCGTATCGTCACGGCGCCCGAAGGTCAACGCGCCACGACATGGCCACAGGCTCCGAACTGACAAAAGACCTGCGACTGCCGGGTCGCGGTGTCGGCAGCTTTTTTGCCGGCAGCTTTTCACGATAGGAATTTTTTCTTGACTCAGTGACCGCAGCTATGGTACATTTTTGCCTATGGTGCTGATTTGCGCCAGTGACCCGCCGTACAGGCGGGTTTTTCGTTTGATGCACCGTCAGCCAACACCCGGCAAGGCTCCGTTAACCCGAGTTGGTGGGCTCTGGCATGGCGATGGGTGGAAGACGGCAGTTCGCATCACCCGGCGAAGGTCGATCAGAAATAGCGCCTGAGGTTCGTGCGAATACGATCGAGCACGCTGTCCCCGGAAAGGTCTGGAGAAAATTCCTTGCCGGTGATCGCCTCATAGGCCTGCGCATAGACCCGCGAAGCCTGTTCGACGATCTCGTCGGGTATCTCAGGGATAGGGTCGCTGTAAGGATCGCACCGCGCCGAGACCCACGAGCGGATGAAATCCTTGTCGAAGCTCTCCGGCCGGCTGCCGCTGGCGAGCGCCTGTTCGTAGCTCGCCGCAATCCAGTACCGGCTGCTGTCCGGCGTGTGGATTTCGTCGGCGAGAATGATGGTCCCGTTCTTGTCGGTGCCGAATTCGTATTTGGTATCGGCGAGGATGAGGCCGCGCTCGGCGGCGCGCTGCTGGCCGCGGGCGAACAGCCGCAAGGCGTAGTCCGATACGGTATCCCACTGCGCCTGCGTGAGAAGACCCTGCTCGAGGATCTCCACTTTGGACAGCGGTTCGTCATGGCCGCCATGCGCGGCCTTGCTGGTCGGCGTGATGATCGGCTCCGCCAGCTTTTCATTGTCGCGCAGGCCGTCCGGCAGGTGGATGCCATACATGTCGCGGTCACCGCGCTTGTAGCGCGTCAGGATCGAGGTGCTGGTGGTGCCCGCCAGATAGCCGCGCACGACGATCTCGACCGGCAGGATGTCGAGCCTCGTGCCGACGACGACGTTCGGGTCGGGGTATTCGAGAACATGGTTCGGGCAGATGTCGGCGGTTTCCTCGAACCAGTAGCGCGCCGTCTGCGTCAGGATCTCTCCTTTGTACGGGATCGAAGTCAGGATGGTGTCGAAGGCACTGAGGCGGTCGGTGGCGATGATGATGCGCCGGCCATCCGCAAGGTCGTAGTTCTCGCGGACCTTGCCGCTGTAGTGGCCCGGCAGTTCGGGGATGAACGCGTCAGGGAGGGTTCGCATATGATTTCCTGCCTTCCGCAGAGTGGCCAGAGCATGATTCCGAAAAGTTGCAGACTTTCGGAGAAAATCATGCGCCAAAATAATGCCATCGCATAGGCTGTCGAGAAGGTAGATATCAAGCGCGATTGTCGGGCATCCCCGCAAACCCGGCCAGTTCGACGGTCGCTTTTTTCACAACTGATGCCGGATGGCGCGGCGACTTCGGAATGCCGTCGCGTCTAGGCTGCAGCCAATCTTTCGGAGCCTCCCATTTCCATCATGCAGACCTATGATTTCATCATCGTCGGCTCCGGCTCGGCCGGCTCGGTCCTGGCCGAAAAACTCTCGGCCTCGGGGCGCTTCTCGGTGTTAATGCTGGAAGCCGGCGGCAGCGACCGCCGCTTCTACGTGCAGATGCCGCTCGGCTACGGCAAGACCTTCTTCGATCCTGCCGTCAACTGGAACTACAAGGCCGAGCCGGATCCGGGCCTCGCCGGCAATACCGACCACTGGCCGCGCGGCATGCTGCTCGGCGGTTCAAGCTCGATCAACGCCATGGTCTGGATCAGGGGCGCCCGCGAGGATTTCGATGCCTGGGCCGCCGCCGGCAATCCCGGCTGGGGCTATGACGATCTGCTTCCCGCCTTCAAGGCGCTCGAGGACAACCAGGCCGGTGCCGACCGATGGCGCGGCACGGGCGGCCCGCTGCATGTCACCGACTGTTCGGACGCAGTCCATCCGCTGACCAAACGCTATCTCGCCGCCGGCCAGCAGGCCGGCCTGCCGCTCAACCCGGATTTCAACGGCGCCGCCCAGGAAGGCGTCGGCATCTACCAGATCTCGACCCGCAACGGCCGCCGCATGTCGGCGGCGCGCGCTTTCCTGCGCCCGGCGATGAAGCGCGGGAATGTCCGCGTCGAGATGAAGGCGCTGGCGACAAAAATCCTGTTCGAGGGCAAGCGTGCCGTCGGCGTCGAATACCAGCAGAACGGCGGGATGAAGACGGCGCGTGCCGGCCGCGAAATCATCCTGTCGGGCGGTTCGATCAACTCGCCGCAATTGCTGCAACTGTCCGGCGTCGGCCCTTCCGCCCTGCTTGGGAGCCTGGGCATTCCCGTCGTCCATGCCAACGAAAATGTCGGTGCGCATCTGCAGGACCATGTCGGCATCAACTACACCTTCAAGGGCCGGCTGCCGACGCTCAACCAGACGCTGCGTCCCTGGTGGGGCAAGCTGCTGGTCGGTATGCAATACATCCTGACCCGCTCCGGCCCACTGTCGCTGTCGATGAACAATGCCGGTGGCTTCTTCCGCACCGACCCGGCGGCGACGCGGCCAAACATGCAGCTCTATTTCCAGGCCTTCTCGACCGTCATTCCCAAGAGCGGCGAGCGCCCCATCCTGACGCCCGACCCATGGCCGGGCTTTTCCATCGGCCTATCCAACTGCCGCCCGTCGAGCCGTGGAGAGATCATGATCCGCTCGGCCAACCCACGCGACTACCCCAGGATAACGGCCAATGCCTACTCCACCAATGCCGATGTCGAGGAGATGCTGTCAGCGGTGAAATTCGTGCGCAAGATCGCCTCGATGCCCGCCATGGCCGAGATCATCGAGGAAGAGGTGTTGCCCGGCCCGTCGATCACCTCGGACGCCGATCTGGTCCAGGATTTCAGGAAGCGCTCGGGCACCGTCTATCACCCGGTCTCGACCTGCCGCATGGGGCCGGATCCCGCGCGCGCCGTCGTCGACCCCCGCCTCAAGGTGCATGGTCTGGAAGGTTTGCGCGTCATCGATGCCTCGATCTTTCCCGACAACATCACTGGCAACACCAACGCCGCCTCGATCATGACCGGTTGGAAAGGCGCCGAATTGGTTCTGGAGGACCAAGAATGAGGATCACCGACGTCAAGACCTGGGTTGTCGGCAATCCGCCGCCCGGCATCGGCGGCAAGTATTTCATCTTCGTCAAGCTGACCACCGATGGTGGCGTGGTCGGCTATGGCGAGGCCTACAACGCCACCTTCTCGGCCCATGTTACCGCCCGGATGGTCGAGGACATGGCCGAGCGCTATCTCGTCGGCCGCGATCCGCACGACATCGAGAACTTCTTCCGCCGCGCCTATTCCTCCGGCTTCACCCAGCGCCCCGATGTGTCCGGCATGGGCTGCTTCTCGGCGCTGGAAATAGCCTGCTGGGACATTATCGGCAAGGAAGCCGACAAGCCGGTCTACAAACTGCTCGGCGGACAGGTGCACGAGACGCTGCGCTCCTACACCTATCTCTATCCGCACAGCGGCAGCGTCCACTCCGAGGACGCGCACGGCAAGAACGTCTACAACGATCCAGATCTCGCCGCTGCCTGTGCGCTCGAATATGTCGAGCAGGGTTTCAATGCCGTCAAGCTCGACCCGGCCGGCCCCTACACCGCCTTCGACGGCCACCAGCCGCGCCTCGTCGATATCGACCTGTCCACCCGCATGATCAAGGCGATCCGCGAGGCGGTAGGCACCCGCGCCGACATCCTGTTCGGCACGCACGGCCAGTTCACGGCGTCCGGCGCGCTGCGCATGGCGCGCGCCATCGAGCCCTACGATCCCTTGTGGTTCGAGGAGCCGGTGCCGCCTGATATGCCTGAGGTCATGGCCCAAGTGGCCCGCGCGACCTCGATCCCGATCGCCACCGGCGAGCGGCTGACGACCAAATTCGAGTTCGCCCGCGTCATCGAGAACCGCGCCGCGACCATCCTTCAGCCGGACCTCGGCCGCTCCGGCGGCATTCTCGAAACCAAGAAGATCGCCGCCATGGCCGAGGCCTACCACATCCAGATCGCGCCGCATTGCTATTGCGGACCGATCGTCGGTGCCGCCAACATCCAGCTGGCGGTAACGCTGCCCAACTTCCTCATCCTCGAATCGCTGAAGCAGTGGGACGGTTTCCACGCCACGCTGCTGAAGAAGAAGATCGAGTGGCAGGACGGCAAAATCATCCCGTCGAAGGAGCCCGGCCTCGGCGTCGAGCTCAACGAAGCGGTCTGCGACGCACATCCCTATACGGGCAAGGAATTGCATCTGCAGATGATGCAGACGCCGTTGATGCCGTGAGCGAAAGCTACGCCTTCATCGGTCTTGGCCATCTCGGCGGCAACCTTGCCGCCAGCCTGATCCGCAACGGCTTTGCCGTCACCGTCTTCGACCGTGATCCCACCGCCGTCGAGCGCCTGGTGGCGCTCGGGGCCACAGCGGCAAGCAGCCCCGCCGAGGCCGCCGCACGGGCCGGCAACGCCATCTCCTGCCTGCCCTCTCCGAAGGTCAGCGAAGCCGTGCTGGCGGGCGCCGATGGTCTGCTGGAGGGCCTGCCCACAGGCGGCACCTGGATCGAGATGTCGACCAACGGCCGCGACGAGATTCTCCGCCTCGCGGCCCTCGCCTCGGCCAAAGGCATCGAGACGCTGGAATGCCCGGTCACCGGCGGCGTGCATCTGGCGGCGGCCGGAAAGATCACCGCGCTGGTCGGCGGCGATCCAGCGCTCTATGCGCGCCATCGCCCGGCAATCGAAGCGATGTGCGCGAAATCGTTCTTGATGGGGCCGGTCGGCTCGGCGGCGGTGATCAAGGTGATCACCAACATGCTCGCCTTCGTTCACCTCGTCGCCGCCGGCGAGGCGCTGATGCTGGCCAAGCGAGGCGGGCTCGACCTCGCCCAAGCTTATCACGCCATCGTCGCCTCCTCCGGCAACAGCTTCGTCCACGATACCGAAAGCCAGCTCATTCTCAACGGCTCCTACGATATCGGCTTCACCATGGATCTGGCGCTGAAGGACCTCAGCTTCGCGCTCGCCATGGGCGAACAGTCAGGCGTGCCGCTTGAGCTGGCGTCGCGCGTCAACGCGATTTTTCAGCAAGGCAAGGCCGCCTATGGCGGCGGCGCCTGGTCGACCCAGATCGTCAAACTGTTGGAAGATGCCGTCGGCACCGACCTGCGCGCACCTGGTTTCCCGGCCAAGCTCGAACTCTAACGCCGGCTGGATATTAAGCGATTTCAGCGAGTTGGCTGGATCGGCGGATTCATCTGAATCAATCCGTCAACGGCTTGATTCAGTATCTGAGCGTCAACGCACCCGGCAGGATCTCGAAGGTCGCGGGTATGCGTCCCGGCGACTCGCCGTCTATGTCGACCAGCGCGCCGTTCTTCTCGACATCGCCGAGCGGTTCGACCACCACTTTCCTGCCGCGCAAGATGGTGATCGCTGGATGGTTGCGGTGCCGGCCGCCATAGAGCAGCCGGATGTCCCAGATCAGCTTCAGCTTGCCGGCGGCGCGCAGGATGACGATGTCGAACTGCCCGTCGGTCAGTTCCGCATCCGGCGCGATCATCATGCCGCCGCCGAAGAATTTTCCGTTGGCGACCGCCACCAGCGCCATGCGCGCTTCGACGGGCGCGCCGTCGTCGACCGTGATCCTGACGTCCTGGAAGCGGTAGCGGATGAACTCGACCACGGTGCGCCACAGGAAAAGCGCCTTGGCCGACATCCTGCCCTTGCGCTTGTCGGCATTGACGGCGCGGTCAGTGGCGCCGGAAAGCCCCAGGCTGGCGATGTTGATGAAATGCCGGCTGGCCAGCGCGCCATGATCATCGATGTAGCAGATGCGCCCGGCATCGACCTTGCGACCCTTGGCTTCGGCCAACCGCTTCAGCACGGCATCCACCTCTTTCGGCAGGCCGAGCCCGCGCGCGAAGTCAATGCCGGTGCCGCACGGCAAGAGGCCGAGCTCGGTGGTCCGGCCGCTTTCCTGGAACGCCTGCAGCAGTCCATCGGCCACTTCGCTGGCGGTGCCGTCGCCACCGGCCGCGATCACCAGGTCGAAGCCAATCATCGCGAGATCGATTGCCAGCCTTTCGGCGTCACCTTCCGCCTGCGTTTCGCGCAGCTCGAATTCGCCGAAGTGCTTTTTCAGCGACGCGGCGACCTCAGGCCAGTGCCGTTTCAGCCGGCCCCCACCGGCAATCGGGTTGAGAACCACTCCGACTTTCAAGCAACCCTCCCGCAAGGACATCGAGCCGCTCGGCACCTCGAATCCTTTGCCGGCATTGAAGCCCGCACCGGCCGGCAGGGCAAGGGCCGAATGTCCACCGCTGCCGCCCATCATGGCGGATCGGAAAATCGCATTCCCTGGTTGATCCCCGATAATCCCGCTATCCACAGGCCTCAGGCCATTCCCCAGGCCCCTTACCCGGCGTAGGTTAAACCCATCTCAGGCGGCTACCGATCATCCAGCCGAAAGGCGAAGTGAAAGGCGGATTTCCTGAGGCCCGGACGGCCCGAAGCGAGAGCAGGCTTGCCTGTTTCGAGGGACGGAGCCGAGACCTACGGGGCCGCGGAAAGCGTGCCAACGCCGACGGCGGACCGATGCTGCCATGAAGGACGGCAAAAACCTTCGATGGTGCGCAGGGCAAAGCCCGCAAGGGTGGAAACCAGCGTGGTCCCGAACGGACGCTGCTCTCGGGCGGCGGACTGGCAGGACCGTCAAAATCAAGGCCGGCAAGGCGCGACGACTTTACGGAAGTTGCTGCCGCGACCGTGTCCTGATCTGACAGGGAGGCGCTGGGAGAAATCCCGGCGCCGACTGTCTTTTTGCCCCTCGATATCCTTCGCCGGCGATCTCGCGGGCGCCGCTTCACCGCGCGCTAAAATCGGTTAGTATCGCTGCGTCGTCAGAGTCTGTTTGCAAAGCGGACTCGTAGAGGGGGGATACTTCATGACGCTGATCCAGAAGCTTGCCGTCGCCTATGCTTTCCTGTTTTTCGGCGTCGTCGCCATTGGCTACATACCCGCGTTCAATGACGCTGGCGGCAATCTGTTCGGTCTGTTTTCGCTGCAATGGTATGACGACCTGCTGCACGCCTTCTCCGGCGTCTGGGCGCTGGCCGCCGCCTTCATCTCGCACCGCCAGGCGGTGTTCTATTTCAAGTTGTTCGGTTCGGTCTACCTGTTCGACGGCGTGCTCGGTCTGGTCACCGGTTCCGGCTGCCTCGATGCCGGCATCTTCATCAACGGCTTCCGCTCCCTCAACGATATCGAATTCCCGGCCCGCTTCTTCGCCAACCTGCCGCACCTGGTCATCGGTGGCTTCGCCGTCTATGTCGGTTTCCGGCTGGCCAGGCGCATACACGAACACTTCGCCACGGCCTGATCTGGCATGTTCCTGTTCCGCTGGCTGAAGCGCATCATCAAGACGATCCTGTGGGTGATCGTCCTCGTCATCCTCATCCCGATCGCCGGGCTGAGCTACGGCTTTCTGACGACGTCGTCGCTCGACAAGACGCCGCTGCCCGGAATTGCCGATGGCGCGCCGCCCAAGGCGCTGGCCGACAAGGTCCGCGCCGAGATCCCCTTCTACCAGCGGCCGGAGGAATCGACCTTCCTCACCTATCCGGAATGGGCGATCGTCTACGCCGCGCGCGAATATGCCGGCTTCGTCGACAAGGACCAGCCGAGCGGCTTTCCCTACTGGTCCTATGTCGGCCGCTTCTGGCAGGACTACGCCATGGTCATCCGCGCCAGTTCTGCCTACAAGTTCAACTACGCCAACCACCAGATGCTGGTCATCATCGGCACCAGCCACTCGATCGAGCATATATTGCAGTGGGCCTATGAGAACACGGTCGGCCGCATCACCGAGGCGACGACGGCCAAGCGCACCGCCGCCGACATCTATCAGGCCAAGCTGGCGGCGGACTATGCAGGGTTTCTCGACCAGGTGCCCTGGTATCAGTTCCCCTATGCCGAGAAGCGCGCCGGCCTGTTTGCCGTGCAGCCGGCGCCGGGAGACAGCTCGATCCGGACCAGCGAACGCAAGCTGGCGTTCGGCCTCGCCGACACCATCAAGCAGGGCTATGCCGACCTGATCACCAAGGCGCTCGCCGCGACGATGGACCCTGCCTTGCTCGACGTCCATGTCTGGGCCAAGGGACCCGTCGGCGAAGCCACCCGCAACGAGCCCGACACCTTGCTCGAACGCGACATGGGCGCTGACGGCACCATCTTCGTCACCAGGCGCTATCAGGTCTTCACCGAAATGATCCCGCGCCTGATCGACAAGGGCGTCTCCTTCGTCGAGATCGGCGGCAATGACGAGATCATGGTCACGGTGCTCTCCACCGATACGATCGCCATCCCTGAAGGCATGCGCATCCTGTTCAGCTATCCGCTCCCGGCCGATCAATCCACGCGCCGCACCGGGCTGACCGTCGCCGTGCGCAAGCTGCATCTCGTGCTGCCGGCGCTGATCAAGGCTGGCGCCAGGCTTGAACACGTCTACGACTACTGAGGCCTTTCGGCCACGCCCGGCCAGGATTATGCATTTCCTGGGCTCCGCCACGCCCATTCCACAATCGCGGCCAAATCCCGCCTTGTTCGCGCGCGAAGGAATGGGAAGAAATGGATGGGTTGCCGGGGGCATCTCGAAGGGACAAGACCGTGATCAAGACCGCCCTTGTCGCTATGACCATTGTCGGCTGCGACTGCGACGCCAAGCTTTGCGAATATATCGGCGAGACGCCGGCCAAGTGGTCGACCGTCGCCGAGTGCGAAGCGGCGATGAAGAGCCAGATGCTGCACGAGCGCAATTTCAACTATCCGCTCGTCTCCGGCATTTGCCGCACGAAGGGTTCGTCGTCCTCCTCGCAACTGGCCGCGACCGCGTCGCGCCCGGAGCTGAAGCCGGCCAGCCGCGTTGTCAGAACCGAAAGCCCGCTACCGCCTGAATTGAGCCACCGGCCGAGCGTCTCGGTCGGTTCGCCGACGACGGCCATGGAAGCCGACGCCGCCCGGCCCGTCGCCTATGAACAGGTGGTCGATGGCGGAACCGGCGTGCTCTATCGCACCAAGAACGGCTACGCCGTGGTCAAGACCGATCTCGGCCGCGCCGCCTCGGCGACCGCCGATGCCGCGAAACGCTCCGTGAACTGGCTGGCCGGCTTAGTGCCAAAGGGGCTGTAGTCCTGCTAGCGTCTCGGTTTGACGACCGCTTAATCAGGCAGGCACATAGGTCAACCTGATTACGTCATCGCCGATCAAATCGCTGGCCACAAAGCGAAGCGGCGGCCGGGGGCCGGCGAAGAATGGCTTGCCATGACCGAGCACGAACGGGTGGAGGTAGAGTTGATATTCATCGATAAGACCAAGGTCGGTCAGGCTTCGTGCCAGGTTTGGTCCGGAAACTGAAATCTCCCCGACGAGCTCAGCCTTAAGCCCACCTATCACCGCCTCGACGTCGTCCCCGACAAGTGTGGCGTTGGGGCCGAGCGACTTCAGAGAGCGCGACACAACCCACTTCGGTTGGCTCCGCCACGCCGCCGCGAATTCGTGCGCCTCCGCGCTCCATTCAGGACTGTCTTCGTCCCAATAACGCATGACCTCGTACATGCCGCGACCGTAAACACTGCCGCTCAAATTGCGCACTTGCTCTATCCAGTGACGAAAGATTGTCGGGCCTGACGGCATTTTCTGGTGGTCGACATAGCCTTCGAGGGACTGGTTCATTCTGAAAATGAGCTTCGCCATGCTGCAGGATCTCCAACATCCGGATCGTCAGAATAACTTGAGCCGCCGTTATGCAAAAGTATGGATTCCCCCCCGAAACCCAAACTGAGAGACGAGCCTAGTCCCGCTGCAGCTTGACTTTCAGGCTCTGCCAGAACTTGTCGATAAGCGGCTTTTCGGTCGCTGCATCCTCGCCGGCAACGCGGGTGATGAACAGCAGCCCCCGATCGGCCAGGCCGAAGCCGACGATCTCGAAATCGGCGGTGTCGGTGCGTGTCTTCACCTCGGCGCGAATCCCGGTCAATTCCTTGCCGTCGGCGAGTTTGCGCGTCGTCGGCTCCTGCGTCAGCTTGGCGCCGGCCTGCACCGATTCCTTGGTCATCTCCTGCAGCATCAGCTGGTTGAGCGACACCGGGTTCATCGTGCCATATTCCTGCACGACGACGATCGTGCCGAGAGCCGACGCCATCAGATACTGCGTGATATCATCGCCGAGATCGGTCTTGGTCACCGAAATGCTGCTGGGGTGAACGAAGGAGAAAACGCTGCCGGAAAAGGTGGCGAAGTCGTTGCGCTCGAGCGTCACCTTGCTGTGCTTACCGCCGGGTAGCGTCACATCAGTGCTCTCGCCGGGATCGATATCGATCGTTACCCCGTCGATGGTCAGCTTGAAGGCTTTGAGATCCTCGCCCCCGGCCGGTCCAGCGCACAGCGCGATGAGGGTGAATGCCGCCGCCGATACCATGCGCATGGCTGTTCTCCTGCTTCTTATGCCACCCCGCTCAGCGCCTTGATGGCACGGTAGAAGGTCGAGGAAAACAGTTCCGTAGGGTCATACTGCCGCTTCGCCGCCAGGAAGGCCGGCAGTTCGGGATAGGAGGCCAGCAATTCCCTGGCCGTATAATGCAGCTGGTAAGGCAGGAAGAAGCGCCCGCCATGCTTGATCGTCACGTCGATCAGCGCCCGCGTCAGCGCGCGCATCCTGGCATTGCCGTCGGCATCGGTCGGCTGGTTGATGTAGAGCACTAGCGAATAGGCTGGCTCCGGCGCGTAGGTCAGCGCCACATCCTCCTTGTGGACGATGCGCACCGAAGCATTGAGCACCGGCAGCGTCTGGTTGCGCAGGATCTCGCGCGCTTCCGCGATGAATTCGACATAGGCGGCACGTGGAATAAAATATTCGTGCAGGATGTCGGTCTCTTCTATTTGATCGTTGAAGAGATAGGGCACCGAATCATGCATCGGGTTGTTGCGGGTGACGAGACAGGCCTCGCCCTCGGCCATGGCCGAAGTACGCGCCACCGTGCAGCTTTCGAATTTCGGCTCCAGCGTCTTTTCGGTGAACCACTTCAACTCCTGGAACAGGCTGCCCCATTTCGCCAGGTTGATGATCACCCGCTTCAACCCGACTGAACCCGGCTCGCCGATCTCAGGCTGATCCGCCGGCGGCTGCTCCGCCACCTTGTCGTAACGGTAGACGATCATATCCTCGAGGAAATTGCCGGGCGCCGTCGACAGATGGCCGTAGAACAGGCCGATATTCTTGTTCGGCTCCAGCACCTCGGCGAAGAATTTCGGAAAATCGTCCGATCTGATGATTTCGCGCGAGGTCCGGTAGACGGCGTTTTCGACGATATCGAGCGTCGCCTCCAGCACCACGCCGAACAGGCCATAGCCGCCGACGACGTGGCGGAACAGATCGGTGTTCTCGGTGGGCGAGCAGGTCGTCACCGAGCCGTCGGCCAGCATCACTCGCATCGAGCGGATCGAGCCCGCCACCGACCCTGCCTGGTGGTCCATACCGTGCGCATTGACCGACAGCGAGCCGCCGACCGAGAAGATGTCGGTCGACTGCATCGCCTTCACCGCAAAGCGCGGATGCAGAAGGTTCTGGATGTCGTGCCAGCGCGCGCCCGGCTGCAAGGTCATGGTCTTCGCCGCCGCATCCACGGTCACATTGTTGAACTTTCTGAGGTCGAGTACCAGCGCGTTGTCGTCGAAGGCATGCCCGCCCATCGAATGGCGGATGGCGGCCAGTGAGACTTTCAGGCCATTGGCACGCGCGAAGGCCAGCGCATTGGCGATGTGCTCGTCCTCGCTGACCTCGACGACGCCGTAGACCGGCGTCATCGACAGGCCGCTGGCATCGTTGATGTCGCCGCCTTTTGCCGACCAGGGCAGCGACGCATCGAAGGCCGGCGCATTGTCCAGCGGCTTCAAAGGCAACGCGAAGCCGTCGATATCGGCTATCCGTCCGGCGTTCTTCGGCCCCGAAGGCGCGCGCGCCAGCCGCGCCACGGTGTTGCCGCCCCACAGCACCGCGCCACCTAGGACAGCCGCACCCAGCAGCAATCGCCGCGACAGGCGAAACCCTTTTTGTTCGTCGGCCATGAATATCCCCCGTTGGCCAAGGGATAGCGCGGCTTTTTGGCAAAAACCATAGCGATGCCGCCGGACAGCGTTCCGCCGGCCGGCCCTGGGGTCCAGCCGGAAGACCTCATCCAGGTCGCCCGGCATCGAGGGGCGAGGCATGAAAATGGCCGATCCCCGGAGGGACCGGCCATGAGTGGAACAGGGTTTGAAAAATCCGGTCAGCAGGTCTGCCGACGCACGATGCTCTCGCGTTACGAGGCCTTCTTGATCGACGTCACGATGCCGGTCTTGTCATCGACAGTCACCGCCACCTTGGCGCCGACCTTCAATTTCCCGATCGTCGCTTCCGGTGACAGCTGGTAGATCTTGCCGTCGTCGAGGGTGATCGACTTGGTCGTCGGGTCGACGGCCTGGATCGTGCCCTGAACGGTCGCGGCATAGGCCGTGCCGAGGAAGGCGAGCAGAGCGGCGGTGGTTGCGAGGGTCTTCTTCATGGGGTGCACTCCGTGCTGTTTCACTTTTCCGGGCCGCCTTGGGAAACGACAGCACCGGACGGCCTTAAACTGGAACGGAAGCGCTCGCTCCGCAAATCACGTTGGGTGAATTTTTGCAAACAATATCATAGGTTTAATTCCGACACATTGTCTGCGACCGAGATCATTTCAGGCCGCTTCGGCTCCCCCAATGAGCGGACTTCTGTCCGCGAAAAGAGTCGTTTAGCCGGATTGTGGCGGGCGGTTTCGATCACGGCGCGGCCGCCGCAATCCGTCTCAAGCGGCATCACGAAACAGACTGCCGACCGGTCATCGATACACATTTTGTTTCATGGATCAGCTCAACTCGCCGCTCCGAAGTGGATGAAACTCGCGCTCCGGTTGCAAATCGGGAACGGATGCAGGATGGTGCGCCGTTACGATGAAAGGGGGCCTTCCATGAAACTTGCAGTCCGGACCGCGATGTCCCTGATGCTGGCGCTTGCGCCGGGGTCCGCCTGTGCGCAAGGCGCGGATCCGGGCGATGACAAGACGATTATGTTTACCGAGGACGATCCCGAGATGGCGGCAGCGACAGCGCAGGCGCTCGCCAGCCTGGATGAATTCCTGGCACTGTCCGAGGCTCCTTCCTCCGACACCGACAGGTTCAAATTGAAGGTCAAGGTGCGCGACGGCAACGTCAGCGAGCACTTCTGGGTCATCCCGTTCCGCCGCACTGAAACAGGCTTTGTCGGCATATTGGCGAACCAGCCGGAGCAAGTGCGTAATGTGGTCCTCGGGCAGAATATAGAATTCACCCGAAACGATATTTCCGACTGGGGCTATATGCGCGCCGGCCATCAGGTCGGCAGCTTCACCGTCTGCGTTATGTTCAACAAAATGTCGAAAGAGGAGGCGGACACCATGCGCGACCAATACGGCTTTGACTGCTGACAGCGAGGCCCAACTAATCGATCTCGTCCTTCGCGCCGATCTTGCGCACAAGTGCCGCCGTCGCCAGCATCGCGCCCATGTCCGATATCATCGGCGCGACATGCGTGGTGTAATCGAGCGGCACCGAAATATCCGGCAGCTCGAAGAAGTTCTTCGTCTGCGGCAGCAGCAGGAACCCATCGCTGCCATTGAGCGCGACACGGGCCGGATCGTCCGGCCAGGTTTCGCCAAGCCATTTCAGCGCCTGCGCCAGCCGGCCGCTCACCAGTGGCTGTGCCGCCCCGAGATTGTCGGTGCGGAACTCGTACGCGGCGTCGAGCGCCACGTCGCCACTGGACAGCTCCTGCAGCTTGCTGGCGAATATGCCGCGAAAGAAACTGATGACCGCGTTGGTCCGGCGCGTCGCCACCAATATGCCGGGGAACGGCGCGATGGTCTCGAAGGCGACGATGACGCCCTGAAAGGCCGTCGACGAGCCCTTGCCCGACCCTTCCCGCAGATGCGCCTCGTAGAGCTCGAACGGAAACCCTTCGTAGCGGCCCGCGACGATGTCGTCGAACGCCTGCCGGTTGAACGGACCAACCGCCGTGCGCGGCAACCGGTCGAATGAATTCGGCGTCACGCCATGCTGGTAGCGCATGTCGGCGATGAAGCCGAAGATGATCGGCAACAGCGTCTCGCGGAACGATTGCTGCAGCCGCGTCGCCGGTTTCCTGGCCTGGAAATAGAGCAGGATCGAAGCCGCGAAGCCGATGACATACAGGAACACATGCGGCGTCGAGACCCATTGCTCGTTGGGGTCGGCGACCTTGTTGAACAGCCAGGCGACCAGCACCACGGCCACCAGCACCAGGCCGACGAACACCGGCACCCGCCAGCGCACCTGCCTGACCGCCGACGCCCTCGCCGCTTCATAGGCCGCGATGTCTTTCCGGATGCCGGCGATGACCGTTTCGCTCGGCATGAAATCCGCTGTTTCCACCGCTATCCCCCGCAATCCTGCCTCTGCGGGAGCATGATAGTCGGTTTTGCAGGCGCCGCCAGACGTTTAAGCGGGTACGCCTTGATCGGTTGGTGGAGAAGGGAAGATCGCTTTCAGTCGCCCCTCGACCTTGTCACGCACTCGGCCCTCCAAAGCCTCCACCAACACCAGCCGCTCATGGTCGCCGGCGCGCAGGCGCATGAAGGGATGCAGCCGGTAAGACGCGATCGTCCCGCGCGTACCGGCATCGGCACTGACATCGACAGTGAGGATAGAACCGATGCGACCCGGCCATGGCTGGCGGGCGAAGGCGGTGCCGAGGAAATCGCCAAGTCCATAAGCGACCACCGTCTTGTCGATCCTTTCCACCGGCTGCACGACATGGGCGTGATGGCCGGCGATCAGTCCGACGCCCTGCCCGGCCAGCCGCCTGGCCAGCGCCCGCGTCTCGGCACGCGGAAAATGCCGGAACTCCCAGTCCCAATGCGGCACGGCGCAGAGAAGATCCAAGCCAGCGCGCGGCCAGCCCGTCGGATCGCTGTCCATCGAAACGCGCCCCGCAAACAGTTTTTCATCGGCGTTGCGCCACAGCGTGAATGCGGCGAAGCCGATATCAAGCGGTCCGACCTGGACAGGCACCACCGGGCCATTGGCGGCCAGGCCGACCGTGCGGATGCCGAGCCGCTGCAACGCCGCCACCGTCTCGTCGAAACCGGCGACGCCCTGATCCAGCACATGGTTGTTGGCCAGCGACAGCACGAGCCTTTCTCGCGCAATACCAACCGCCGCCAGCGCCTCGGCCAGAAACAACTCGCTCATCGCATGATGCGTGCCGAGCCTTGTGCCCAGCGCCGCGCTTGGTCTGTCCACCACGGGGCTTTCGCAATTGCCGATCACCAGATCGGCAGCGCCGAGCAGCGCCTTGATCGCCGGATCGCAATCCGGCGCGCTGCGGTTGGCCACCGCCGAGATGTCCCCGACAAAGGCAAGCCGCATTGTCTGCCTCGGCGGCGGATCCATAAGCGTCCCAGCCATCAGCGCAAAGTCTTGCACATCGCCGGCCAGAGACGGCTTCAAGAAACGCGGCAGCCAGGACAGTTTGTAGGAAAACGGATAATTCGACACGCGATGCCCAATTGTTTGCCCTGTGTAGACCGTCCGGCGGGCGGGTTGAAGCGCAGCGCTGCAAATGGTGTATATCTGCGCTGCGCGACAAATATTGGGGGAAAAGATGACACGACTGGCAGGCCTGCTGACCGCTTTCATTTTGCTCCTGCCGCTGTCTTCCGCGTCGGCGGCAATGCCCGAAGCGGCTACCCGACTGTTCGAGGCGAAGAGCGTGGCCGCGCGCGACGCTGCCCTGTCGATGCTGGAGGCCGCCGCGCCAAACGACCCGGCATCCGCCTATGCGGCCGGGGCGGGCGAGTTCTTCACCGCATTGGAGATCCTGGCCACCGGCCTGCACCGCCATGGTTTCGAAAGCCCGCAGTCCTTCATGCTGCCACTGATGCGGTTGCCGGTGCCCGACAATCCCAATCCCGAGCCGCTGACTTACGAGCAGTTCCGCGCCATCCTGGTCGGCTTCCGCGACCGGCTGGAAAAATCCGCGGCGACGTTTGCGTCGGTGCCGGCGAACGCCGATATCGGCATGGCGATCGATCTCACCCGTGCGGGCATAGACCTCAACGAGGACGGCACCATCGCTCCGGACGAGAGCATGGCGGCGATCATCGCCGCGTTGTCCCGTGGCGGCATTACATCGGACGACGCCGTCCCCACGCTCACCTTCCGTTTCGACCGCGCCGACGGGTACTGGCTGCAGGGCTATGCCGAGTTCCTGATGGCCCAGGCCGATTTCTGGCTGGCGCATGATTTCAGGAGCACCTTCGACGGCTCGTTCCACATGCTGTTCCCGCGCGCCAAGCTGCCGTTGCAGGATATTCTGGTGCCGCCGGCCGGCGACATGGGCTCGAGCATCTTCTCGTCGGAATGGCGCATCGCCGATTTCATCTCGATGGTGCATCTCATCAACTGGCCGGTGGTCGAACCGGAGCGCCGGCAAGCGGCGCGCCGCCACCTGCTGGAAATGATCCGGCTGTCGCGCGAGGACTGGAAGGCGATCCGCGCCGAGACCGACAATGACCGCGAATGGCTGCCTGGACCGCAGCAGAAGGGCGAGAACCCGCTCACCGGCCTCGAAGTCGGCGAGGAGCAGGTTCAGGCCTGGCTCGCCGCCCTGACCATGGCCGAAGATCTCCTGGAGGGCCGCAAGTTGCTGCCGCATTTCCGCGTCACCGCCGGCACGGGCCTTGGCATCAACATGAAGCGCTTCTTCGATGACCCGAAAAACTTCGATCTGGTGCTGTCGATCACCGGCCCGGCCATCGCGCCCTACCTCGAAAGCGGCGAGCTCGTCACCAGCAGCGATTTCGACCAGATCCAGCGCCAGTTCGGCGGCGGCGGGTTTCTGACCTTTGCGCTCTGGTTCAACTGAGGGCGGGATGTTGAGGCTCTTCCGCAGGGGAAATCTTGGCAAGACCGGCAACATTTTTACTGGAAACAGGCGCCTTTCCCAAGCGATGTCTGCTGGCAGTCACCTCATTGCAGATGCCGCGCGAAGGCGCTTCGCAAAAATTAGCAGCGGCTGTTTTGCTTGACTCGGCCGCCAAAAACAGGCAGCAAAACCAGGTCGGAAGGGCGACAACACCACTTTCCTGGCCGTGGACGAAGGCTGATTTGGCCAAAATCCACATCTCGTCGTTGGTTTTGAGAGGAATTGATTAACCAACTTTGTCCATATTTTGAAGCAATTGGCAACCAACTACAGACGCGGCAAACGCGTCGGGGACCACCTGGGATCACTCACAGAATGGTCGTCGCGGCTCTCAAGGCCACGTACGGGGAAACCGATTGAAGCGAGATTGGTTGCATGGCGTTGTTGAGTACACATAAAAAGAACCGGGGACAGCGTGAGGGCGGCGAGTTCGTCGATGCTCCGCGTTCCTCTTCCTTCAACGCTGGCCGGGTGGCCCGCTGGGTCGCACTGCCCTGCGTCAGCACTGCCATCGGCCTTTGGCTGATCGGCACCATGGCCGGCCTCAGTTCCGTCGGCGCCTCGCTGTCGGCGACTTCGGTTGGCCTGCCCCAGACGCTGTCCATGCCGGGATCGCTCGCATTTACCGATCCGCTGAAACAGCACTTCTTGAAAGCACCCTTCGTGCTGGCCAATGCCAATGGCGGCACTCAGGCCCTGCATGATCATTCGGTGCAGTGCGGTGCCAGCTGTTTCAAGCTGGCCAGGGTAAGCTCACGGGCGGAAAAGTCCGAACGCCTTGTAGCGCAGGCAAAGCCGATGCCAGCCGCCGTGAAGTCGAAGGCGCAGGAGCGCTTCGAACGCATGGAAGCGTCGCTTTCGCCGATGAAGCTGGCCGCTGCCTTTGCCGACGCCGGAAAGCCTGCCGCCACTGCCAACACGCGCCCGGTGATCTCCACCGTCGCACCGCGAATTGCCGAGGCGTCGCTGGTGCCGTCCGTCCAGGTCACGGCCAGCCGGTCCGATAACATGCCAGTTCCGGCGGCCGAACGTTTCGCCCGGCTGGATACCGGCTCGGTGGTCGTGCAGACCGCACCGCAGCCGATGGGCTTTGCCCAATCCGATACGCCGGACAATTCGCAGTTGGCGCTTGCCCTCGTGCAGTCGCTGCCGGCCGACGACGAGGCGTTCGCCTCACCGCTGCCGATCGAGGAATCGTCAGCCGATGTCGCGGTTTCACCCGTCGAAACCCAGCAGGATCAACCCGGCGATGCCGCCTCGCTGCCGGACGCGCTGACCGACGACGTGCCGTTGCCGACCCGCCGCCCGCAATTCGACCCGCCGCAGCCCAAAATCGTCCAGCAGCAGCCTAAGCCCGTTCAGCAGCCCAAATCTGTTCAGCAGCCCAAGCCCGCCCAGCAATCGAAGCCGGCACGCGAGACGGTCCAGCAGGCCCAGCCGGCAAAACCGACGCGGCAAGGCCGGCCGGCCGATGGCGGCGATGTGCTGGCCTATGCTAAGCCCGACACGCCTTCGGGCGGCCTTGGCAAGGCGTTCAGAAATCTGTTCAACTCGCCGGGATCCAGAAGCGGAGCCGGAAATGGCGTCGCCGTCTACGATATCAGCGCCGGCACCGTCTACATGCCTGACGGCTCAAGGCTCGAGGCTCATTCTGGCATCGGCGCCATGACGGACCAGCCGCGCTATGCCGACCAGAAGAACCGCGGACCGACACCGCCCAACACCTACAATCTGTCGCTGCGCGAGACGCGCTTCCACGGAGTGGAGGCCTTGCGCCTGACACCGGCCGATGGCCGCAACAAATACAATCGCGACGGCTTTCTGGCCCATACCTACCTGCTTCGAGGCCGCTACGGCCAGTCGAGCGGTTGCGTCGCCTTCAAGGACTATGCGCGCTTCCTCGCCGCCTACAAGAAGGGCAAGATCAAACGCCTTGTCGTGGTGCCGCGCCTGAACGGGTCGGCGACGCAGGTCGCATCAGCCGCCAGGGGCGTGTAGCGACAAGAGGCTTTCGGCCGCACCTTCCCGCCTGCTCCTGACAGCCTGCTGTCAGGAGCAGCGCTGTTCGGCACGCCTCTCCCCACCGCGCTCTTTCCATTTTGGCCAGGAAATCCCATATTCGGGACATGGCCAAATCCCCCGATAAGAAAACGCCGCCGACGGCGAACGACGACCGCGCCGCGCCGAAGCGGCGCAGCCCGCTGACCGATTTCCTCGACGCCTCCGAGCCGCTGCACAAAGGCGGTTTCGCCGAGATGCCGCAGCCGGAGCTCTCTGGCACGCCGCTGACCGGTTCGATCGCGGATTGGGCCGAGCAGATCGAGCAGGAAGCCGAAAACGAAGGACGTCTTGTCGGCAAGGGCGACGGCGGCAAATCGCCGAAGCCGTCGAAGAAGATACCCGAGCGCTCAAGCTCGCCGGGACGCAGTTCGCGCGGCACCTCGATGGGTGGCGCGGCGTCAGCCAGGGAGCGCACGGCAGCCGGCCTCAACCCGGTTGCCGGTCTCGACATCTCGCTGGAAGACGCCGAGACGATGGCCTCGGGCAGCGTCACCGCTACCGTCGCCGCGCTGTCGGCGCTGATCGAATCCGGCAATCCGCTGCACAAGGACGGCGTGCTGTGGACGCCGCACCGCCCTGCCCGCCCCGAAAAATCCGAAGGCGGCATTGCCATCAAGATGGTTTCGGATTTCGAGCCGGCCGGCGATCAGCCGACCGCGATCAAGGATCTGGTCGAAGGCGTCGACAACAACGACCGGACCCAAGTGCTGCTCGGCGTCACCGGCTCCGGAAAAACCTTCACCATGGCCAAGGTGATCGAGGAGACGCAGCGCCCTGCCTTGATCCTGGCGCCGAACAAGACGCTGGCGGCGCAGCTCTATTCCGAGTTCAAGAAATTCTTCCCGGAAAACGCCGTCGAGTATTTCGTCTCCTACTACGACTATTACCAGCCGGAAGCCTACGTCCCGCGCACCGACACTTTCATCGAGAAGGAATCCTCGATCAACGAACAGATCGACCGCATGCGCCACTCGGCGACGCGTTCGCTGCTCGAGCGCGACGACGTCATCATCGTCGCCTCTGTGTCCTGCATCTACGGTATCGGCTCGGTCGAAACCTATACGGCGATGACCTTCCAGATGCAGATCGGCGACCGGCTCGACCAGCGCGCGCTGCTCGCCGATCTCGTCGCCCAGCAGTACAAGCGGCAGGACATCAACTTCGTCCGCGGCTCGTTCCGCGTGCGCGGCGACACGATCGAGATCTTCCCCGCCCACCTGGAAGACCGCGCCTGGCGCATCTCGATGTTCGGCGACGAGATCGAGCAGATCACCGAGTTCGATCCGCTGACCGGCCAGAAGACCGGCGAGCTGAAAAGCGTCAAGATCTACGCCAATTCGCACTATGTGACGCCGCGCCCGACGCTGAACCAGGCGATCAAGTCGATCAAGGGAGAGCTCAAGCACCGGCTGGTCGAACTCGAGCGCGCAGGCCGCCTGCTCGAGGCGCAGCGGCTGGAACAGCGCTGCCGCTTCGACCTCGAGATGCTGGAAGCCACCGGTTCCTGCGCCGGCATCGAGAACTATTCGCGCTATCTCACCGGCCGCCAGCCGGGTGATCCGCCGCCGACGCTGTTCGAGTACATTCCCGACAACGCGCTGGTCTTCATCGATGAAAGCCATGTCACCGTGCCGCAGATCGGCGGCATGTATCGCGGCGACTTTCGCCGCAAGGCGACACTGGCCGAATACGGCTTCCGTCTGCCGTCCTGCATGGACAACCGGCCGCTGCGCTTCGAGGAATGGGATGCCATGCGTCCGCTTTCGGTCGCCGTCTCGGCGACCCCTGGCGGCTGGGAAATGGAGCAGGCCGGCGGCGTCTTCGCCGAACAGGTCATCCGCCCGACCGGCCTGATCGATCCGCCGGTCGAGGTTCGCCCGGCCAAGACCCAGGTCGACGATGTCGTTGGCGAAATCCGCGACACCACCAAGGCCGGCTATCGCACGCTGGTCACGGTGCTGACCAAGCGCATGGCCGAGGATTTGACCGAATATCTGCATGAGCAAGGCATCCGCGTCCGCTACATGCACTCCGACATCGACACGCTGGAGCGCATCGAGATCCTGCGCGATCTGCGCCTCGGCGCCTTCGACGTGCTGGTCGGCATCAACCTGCTGCGCGAAGGCCTCGACATTCCTGAATGCGGCTTCGTCGCCATTCTCGACGCCGACAAGGAAGGGTTTCTGCGCTCGGAAACCTCGCTGATCCAGACCATCGGCCGCGCCGCCAGAAACGTCGACGGCAAGGTCATCCTCTATGCCGACCAGGTGACCGGCTCGATGGAACGGGCGATGGCCGAAACCAACCGCCGCCGCGAAAAGCAGGTGGAATGGAACGAGGCCAACGGCATCACGCCGGAATCGGTCAAGTCGCGCATCTCCGACATTCTGGATTCGGTCTACGAGAAGGACCACGTCCGCGCCGACATTTCGCAGTTCACCGACAATGCCGGCGCCATGATGGGCAACAACCTCAAGGCCCATCTCGACGCGATGGAAAAGCAGATGCGCGATGCCGCGGCCAATCTCGACTTCGAGAAGGCGGCTCGTATCCGCGACGAGATCAAGCGTCTGCGAGAGATGGAACTGTCCATCTCCGAAGACCCACTGGCCAAATACGCCGATATGGAAAGCCCGGCCTCGGGTCGCGAAAAAGGCAAGCACAACAAGGGTGTGGCCAAACACCGTACAGCTGAGGAACAGGAGCGTTTCCGCAAGCTCGACGCGGCACAGGCCGCAGAGGAAGCCGCCAGGGCCGCCCGGCCCAACCTCTTCCGCAAACCAGCGCTCGACGAAATGGGCGCCGATGGCGCCGTACCGGTAAAGAAGCCGCTGTTTGCCAAGCCTTCGATCGACGATATGGGCCCTGGCACCGACATGACGACACCGTCAGGCGCCGTATCGCGCTCGCTGTTCAAGAAACAGTCGGCGCAGGAAGCGCACGGCTCCGACTTCGGCATTCCGGGCGACGCCACCAAGCCGCTGTTCAAGAAGAACTCGCTGGATGAGATGACGGTCAGGCGCACGGAAAAGCCGGTCGAAGGAAAAGTGCCGGCCAAGCCACAGCCGATCTCCCCCCAAGTGGGGGAGATGTCCGGCAGGACAGAGGGGGGCGCGAAGGAACACGACGGCAAACCAATCGTCCGCCAACGCGCCGGCATCGGCTCCTACGAGGATCCAAGCGACGCTCGCCGCGAAAAGCGCAGGCCCGGCAAGACCGGACGACCGGGGAAGTAGTTCATTCAAACGCCGGCAGGACAGCGCCCCCCTCTGTCCTGCCGGACATCTCCCCCACGAGGGGGGAGATTGGCAGCTTCACCGCATCGCTCCCTCCTGGACCGCCCACTTGCCACCAGCCTCGCCTTTGGTGTAATCGCTCCGCACACTCGAACGTCTTGAAA